>NZ_AUIS01000021.1 GCF_000423825.1 Thermithiobacillus tepidarius DSM 3134 | reverse complement strand
CCCGAGAGCTTGCCGGCCCACGGCGGATCGACCTGGCGGACGCTGCCATCGGGCAGCTTTACCCGGGGGACACGCACTTCCAGGAAGCACTCGTGCTGGAAGAAGTTCAGGTGCCGGTAACGCTTGGCGACGGTGTCGTGAACCGGATGCTGGCCCTCCACGCCAGCCAGCGCGAAGCGGCTGCCGGCGATGAAGTCCACCCGGATGGTGAGCGTCTTGGCCGCCAAATCGAAGTCCGCGCCCGTCACCTGCCACGGCGGAGAGACCCCCAAGGCAGCCTCAAACAGCTTGTCAGTCATACCCGATCCCGTACCTGCTCAGGTCCAGCTTACCCACTCGAAATTGAAAAGAGGCTTAAATAAAGATATAGCACAAGCGGCCGCCCTTTTCCGGGTCACCCAACCCTCTCCCCTTCCGTGTCGATCGCCCACGGATACCCCGACAGGCGCAGGCCAATGCAAGAGCGGCCACACGGCTCGTACCGCGTGACAATCTGGGACCCTCAGCGTTCCCGAACCGGGCGTCATGCCCGGCGAACTCCGGGCCAGAACGGCTGCACAGCCCGTGAAGCCATGTACTCCGCCACACCCGCTGCTCCAGGTTCTTCAAAACACGGGGGTATGTGGACTTCTCTGAGGCATGTACGCTGCCCCATGCTGGTGCGCCCAGCCCGCCGACGCCCTGAGCATCCCATTTTACGCACCTTGCCGGTGCACGCACCCTTTAGCCGCTTGCAAAAACAGACTGGCCCGCTCCTTGCTACAGGAGACCGACAACTGTAAGGGAGCTTGGGTGAATCGCATTCTCATCATTGACGACGCGCGTGAACGAGCGGCTGGGCTCAAGGCCAGTCTGGATCTGGCGGGCTACGAGGTCATGGATGTGCTCACCTGGGTGGACATCGATGCCGTGCGGCTGCAACGTCTGCACCCGGATGTCGTTATCGTCGATGGCAATGCCCCGGGTCGCGCCATGCTGGAGCAAATCAGCGCCATGTCCGCGGCGCTGGAGCTGCCGGTGGTGGTGCTGGGCGGCCAGGATGACCAAGACAGCATCCGCGAGGCCATGCGCGCCGGGGTGAGCGCCTATGTCAGCCATGCCATCCAGGCGGAGGATCTGGCGCCGATCCTGCGCGTGGCCACGGCGCGCTTCGCCGAGTACAAGCGCCTGCGCGACGAGCTCAAAGAAGCGAAGAATCAACTCGCCGAACGCAAAACCATCGATCGCGCCAAGGGCATCCTGATGCAGGAGTACGGTTTCAGCGAGTCCGAGGCCTATCAGCGCATGCGCAGGATGGCCATGGATCGCGGCAAGCGACTGGTGGAGGTGGCGGAGCTTGTCATCCTCGCCCAGGAATTGAAAAACTGAATTTCGAGCGGCAGGTCAGGACGGCCTGCCGCAGGCGGCCTGCGCAATGGTGTGCGGGCACACAGGCAATGACGCCAATCCGACAAGCGCGGATTGGCGTTTTTTTGTTCGGGAGAAAGGACCATGAACCGCGAATTTTTCAAGGCAGGACACGCACCGACGCTGTTTTCCGCTTTTTTGTATTTTGACCTGAGCTTCATGGTCTGGGTGCTGCTCGGGCCCCTGGCGGTGCAGATCGCCGGGGACCTCGGCCTGAGCCCCGCGCAAAAGGGCTTCATGGTGGCCACGCCGGTGTTGGCCGGCGCACTGCTGCGGGTGGTACTGGGTCTGATGGTGGACCACATCGGCCCCAAGCGTACCGGCCAGCTCGGGCAACTGGTGGTGATTGCGGCATTGCTCGCGGCCTTGGGCCTGGGCGTGCACACCTTCAGCCAGGTGCTGGCCCTGGGAGTCATGCTCGGCGTGGCCGGGGCGAGCTTTGCCGTGGCCCTGCCCCTGGCCTCGCGCTGGTATCCGCCGCAGTACCAGGGTACGGCCCTGGGCATCGCCGGGGCGGGCAATTCGGGCACGGTGCTGGCCAGCCTGTTCGCGCCGGGCTTGGCCAAAGCTTTCGGCTGGAATGCCGTGTTCGGGCTGGCGGCCATCCCCTTGATCATCACCTTGCTGGTGTTCAGCCTCCTCGCTCAAGACAGCCCCAACAAGCCCGCGCCGCAACGCCTGGGGCGGTATCTCTCGGTGCTCAGGGACACGGACGCCTGGTGGTTCATGCTCTTTTACAGCGTGACTTTCGGCGGCTTCGTAGGGCTTGCATCCAGCTTGGTCATCTACTTCAACGACCAGTACGGGCTGGACCCGGTGACGGCCGGCTATTTCACCGCCGCTTGCGTTTTCGCCGGTTCCCTGGTGCGGCCCGTGGGTGGCGCGCTGGCCGATCGCATCGGCGGCGTGCGTACCCTGAGCTTCGTGTACATCATCGCGGGATTGATGCTGGCCCTGGTCAGCATCGGCCTGCCCAGCCGCTGGCTGGCGCTGGCGGCTTTCGTGGTCGCCATGTTGGCGCTCGGCATGGGCAACGGTTCGGTATTCCAGCTGGTGCCGCAGCGCTTCGAACGCGAGATCGGCGTGATGACGGGCCTGGTGGGCATGGCCGGCGGCGTGGGCGGCTTTTACTTGGCTTCCAGTCTAGGCCTGTCCAAACAGTGGACCGGCACTTACCAGGCCGGTTTTCTGGTGTTCGCCGTCCTGGCCGCGGTGGCCCTGATCGGCTTGTCCGCGATCAAGCAGCGCTGGCGCACCACCTGGGGCGCGGTGACAGTCGCCCGGGTTTGACAGCCTGGAGGTGCCAGGCATCGCCAAGCAGCTCCTGAGCGGGGTCGACGCCCTGCATCGACCGGAATTGCTGCGCCGGGACTCCAACCCGAAAATCCGCTGCTGAGCGACGGCGGGCACCTGCGTGTTGGAGATGTGCGGGCCACTTTCATACATCGACGGGCACGGAACCAAACGCCTCGGGCGCGTTCCCTGAAAGGGGTTTTCCATTTTCATCCGGAGGCGCTATGCATTATGAATTCCTTTGAACGCTATTACGAGGTCCGACCGGATCTCTCGGCCTTCCTGGTGGCTCTGCTGGAAGGCGTCGGGCGACCCGAACTTTTTGCTGACGACGCCGTGCTTGAACGCACGCTGAAATGCCTGATCCACAAGTACCCCTTCTTCGATCTGTGCTACGCCCTCGACGGCGAGGGCCGGCAGATCTGCGACAATGTGGTCAATCCCCGACACGGCAAGCGGCTCAACACCGCGGGCAAGGGTACGGACCGCAGTTATCGTGGCTACTTCCGGCATTTGCCGGACAATGGCGGCACCCTGACCGCCCCCTACCTGTCCTCGGCCACCGGCGAAATCTGCCTTACCGCCGCTGTGCCGGTACGCGACCGGGACAACCATCTCCTGGGCATCCTGGTGGCGGACGTGGATTTCAAGCGGGCGCTCGCACTGTTGGAAGGTGATCAAGGCCGGCGGCGGGCTGAGCCGCTCTTCAAGGCCGTGTACGCTACCATTTTTCTCGGCCTGTTCATCATCAGCCTGAGTCTGGGATACCACGGTTTCATGACGCTCGGCCTGCTCTGGAGCAACAACAGCATGGTCACAAGCTACGTGGCCCCTTTTCAGGCCACGATTCTCCTGACTTTGGCCCTGGCCATCTTCGATTTGGCCAAGACCATCTTCGAAGAAGAGGTGCTGATCCACAAGGATGTACATCGCCACAGCACCACACGGCGCACCTTGACCCGCTTCATTGCCGCCATCCTGATCGCCATCTCCATCGAAGCGTTGATGCTGGTCTTCAAGTTCGCCATCGACAAGCCGGATCACCTGCACGAAGCGGCTTGGCTGATCTTCGCTGTCGTCGGATTGCTGCTCGGCCTGGGTGTCTACGTCTATCTGGGCGCGCGCGCGGAAATCATGCTGCTGCACCAACGTGACTCCCTGCGTCGCAGGAATCGGCAGGATTGAGCGAAAGCTGCACCAAGTTTGCGCAACTGCACCCAAATAAGGCGAATCGGCGGGCCGGAACTCCCTGTTTCGGCCCTTTCTTTTGGCATGAGGATTGCAAAACCCTTGGCAACCGGACCATACCCCAACCCAACGGCGGGCGGGTAAGCCGAATGAACTCGACAAAGGCGTCGCGCTGATTGCTCCAATCGGCCGGCGCCTTTTTATTCTGGAGAGGATCATGGCAAGCAAAGCGAAACTGGTGCTCATCGGCAACGGCATGGCCGGCATCCGCACCCTGGAAGAACTGCTGAAGATGGCGCCCGGGGCTTTCGAGATCACCGTCTTCGGTGCCGAGCCCCATCCCAACTACAACCGCATCCTGCTCTCGCCGGTGCTCTCTGGCGAGATGCGGCTGGAGGATACCATTCTCAACGACTGGGACTGGTATCACGACCATGGCATCAACCTGCAGGCGGGCAGAAAAATCGTACAGATCGACCGGGCACGGCGCCGCGTGATCGCCGCCGATGGCATCGAGGCTGCCTATGACCGTCTCCTGATCGCGACCGGCTCCAATCCTTTCCTGCTGCCCATTCCGGGTCGGGACCTGCCGGGTGTGGTGGCCTACCGCGATATCTCGGATGTGGAGCAGATGCTCGCGGCGTCGGCGAAGGGCGGACGCGCGGTGGTGATCGGCGGCGGCCTCTTGGGCCTGGAAGCGGCCAATGGCCTGCTCAGTCGCGGCATGGACGTGAGTGTGGTGCATCTGCATCCCTGGCTCATGGAGCGCCAGCTGGATCAAGTCGGCGGCGCGCTGCTGCAAAAAGCCCTGGCGCAGCGCGGCATGCGCTTTTACCTGCCCAAACAGACCGAGGCGGTGCTGGGGGAGACGCATGTCACCGGCCTGCGTTTCCGGGATGGCGAGGAAATCCCGGCGGATCTGGTGGTCATGGCGGTGGGCATCCGGCCCAACATCGAGCTGGCCAAGGCCGCCGGCATCCACTGCGAGCGCGGCATTGTCGTCAACGACACCATGCAGACCTACGATCCCAGGATCTACGCCGTGGGCGAGTGCGTGCAGCACCGCGGCCAAACCTACGGCCTGGTGGCCCCGCTCTTCGAGCAGGCCAAGGTGGCGGCCAATCACCTCGCCGCATACGGGCGCATGCGCTACGAGGGATCGATCACCAGCACCAAGCTCAAGGTGACGGGCATCGATCTCTTCTCCGCCGGCGACTTCACGGGCGGCCCGGAAGTCGAGGAAATCACTCTGCTCGATGGCACCTACGGCGTCTATAAAAAGGTGGTCCTCAAAGACAACAAGGTAGTCGGCAGCGTGCTCTATGGCGACACCAGCATCGGCCCCTGGCTGTTTCAGTTGCTGCGCGAAAATCATGATATCGGTGAAATTCGTGCTCATCTGTTGTTCGGCGAGACCCATCTGGGCGATGCCGGCCATGCCGGGCACGATCAGGCGGCGAGCCTGCCCGACAGTGCCGAGATCTGCGGCTGCAACGGGGTGTGCAAGGGTACGATCGTGCAGGCTATCCGCGAACAGGGTCTCTTTACCCTCGAAGAAGTCCGCCAGCAGACCAAGGCCAGCTCCTCCTGCGGTTCCTGCACCGGACTGGTGGAGCAGCTGCTGGCCTCCACACTCGGTGGCGTCTACGACCAGTCGCCGAAGAAAAAACCGCTGTGCGGCTGCACCGACTTGACCCACGACGAGGTGCGCGAGGCCATTGTGGCGGAGAAGCTGCTGTCGGCGCGCCAAGTCTTCGAATATCTCAACTGGAATCATCCCGGCGGCTGCGCCACCTGCCGCCCGGCGGTCAACTATTACGTACGCACCGCCTGGCCCGCCGAGGGATTGGACGACCCGCAGATGCACTTCATCAACGAGCGCGCCCACGCCAACATCCAGAAGGACGGCACCTATTCCGTGGTCCCGCGCATCTACGGCGGCGTGACCAGTCCCGCCGAGCTCAGGCGCATCGCCGAGGTGGCCGAACGGTTCCAGGTGCCGATGGTGAAATTCACCGGCGGCCAACGCCTGGATCTGCTGGGCGTCAAAAAGGAAGACCTGCCCGCCATCTGGGCGACACTCGGCATGCCCTCGGGCCACGCCTACGGCAAGTCGCTGCGTACGGTCAAGACCTGCGTCGGCACCGAGTTCTGTCGCTTCGGCACCCAGGACAGCACGCGCATGGGCATCGAACTCGAACGCGCCCTGGAGGGCATGTGGGCGCCGCACAAGGTCAAGCTCGCCGCCTCGGGCTGCCCGCGCAACTGTGCCGAGAGCACGGTGAAGGACGTCGGGGTGATCGGCGTGGACTCGGGCTGGGAGATCTATATCGGCGGCAACGGCGGCATGAAGGTTCGGGCCGCGGATCTGCTGTGCAAGGTGAAGACCAACGCCGAGGCCATCGAGATCACCAAGGCCTTTCTGCAGCTCTATCGGCAGGAGGCACACTACCTGGAGCGTACCGCCCCCTGGGTGGAGCGGGTCGGCCTCGAGCACATCAAGGTGCGGGTGGTGGATGATCCCACCAACCGTCGGCGGCTGGCCGAGGCACTGGATTTTGCCTTGGCTCAGGAACGGGACCCCTGGGCCGCGGCGATCGAGGGCCACCTGGACGTGCATGCCGAGCCGCTGGCGCGCGTGGCGCCGTAACGGAACAGGAGGAGCACGCCATGACGGCAACACCGAATGACTGCATGAATTGGATGGAAATCGGCGTCCTGGCGGAAATTCCGCCGCTGGGCGGGCGCTACGTGGAGACCCCGCGGGGCCAGATCGCGCTGCTGCGCAACGAGGCCGACGAACTCTTCGCGGTGGAAAACCGCTGCCCGCATCGCGGCGGGCCACTGTCGGAGGGCTATGTATCCGGCCGGATCGTCTTCTGCCCGCTGCACAACTGGCAGATCGATTTGAGCAAGGGCGAGGCCCTGCCGCCCGATGTGGGTTGCGTCAAGACCTATCCGGTGAAGGTGGAGGCTGGGCGGATCTTCCTGTCGCTGGACGCCAAGAGTTGAGCGGATTCCGGAGAGGCAAAACGATGAACGCGGCGCCGCAATCCACGATCCCGCAGGAAACCAAATCGATCTGTCCCTACTGCGGCACCGGCTGCGGGGTGATCATCCAGCACGACGGCCGGCGCATCCTCGGCGTGCGCGGCGATCCCGACCACCCGGCCAACTTCGGCCGGCTCTGCACCAAGGGCCGCACCCTGCACCAGACCGTGCACGCGCCCGACCGCGCGACCCGGCCCCTGCGGCGTGACCGCCAAGGCAAGGAACGGCCGCTGCATTGGGACGCAGCCCTCGGGCTGGCGGCCAAGCGCTTTGCTGAGATCATGCGCGCGCATGGCCCGCGGGCCGTGGCCTTCTATGTCTCGGGCCAGCTCAGCACCGAGGACTACTACGTGGTCAACAAGCTCGCCAAGGGCCTGATCGGCACCAATCACATCGACACCAACTCGCGCCTGTGCATGGCGTCGGCGGTGGCCGGCTACAAGGCCAGCCTCGGCATGGACAGCGTGCCGGCCTGCTACGAGGACATCGCGCACGCCGATTGCATTTTCATCATCGGCGCCAACCCGGCCTACGCCCATCCCGTCATGTTCCGCCGCATCGAGGACGCCAAAGTCCAAAACCCCGATCTCAGGATCATCGTCGCTGATCCGCGGAAAACAGCCACCACGAGCATCGCCGACCTCCATCTGCCCCTGAAGCCGGGCACCGACGTCGCCCTGCTGCATGGCCTGTTGCATATCCTCGTCTGGGACGATCTGATCGACCGCGACTTCATTCGGACCCATACCGAGGGCTGGGCGGCGCTCAAGCAGCGAGTGCAGGAATACACCCCGAAGCAGGTCGCGGAGCTGTGCGAACTGCCCGAGGCCCTGATCCGCGAAGCGGCCCTGTGCTTTGGGCGCGCGCGCGCGGCGCTGTCGCTCTGGTGCCAGGGCCTCAACCAGTCTGCCCACGGCACGGACAAGAACACCGCGCTCATCAACCTGCATCTGGCCACCGGCCAGATCGGCCGTCCCGGCGCCGGCCCCTTCAGCCTCACCGGCCAGCCCAACGCCATGGGCGGGCGCGAGGTCGGCGGCATGCCGAACCTGCTGCCGGGCCATCGCGAAATCACCAATCCCGAGCACCGCGCCGAGATCGCCCGCCTGTGGGGCATCGAGGCCATCCATCCCGAGCCGGGCCTGACCGCCGTGCCACTCTTCGAGGCCATCGAGCGCGGCGAGATCAAAGCGGTGTGGATCGCCTGCACCAATCCGGTGGTGAGCCTGCCGGATCAGCAGCAGGTGGTCCGCGCGCTTCAGGCCGCCGAGTTCGTGGTGGTGCAGGACGCCTACCATCCGACCGAGACCGGCGAATATGCCGATCTGATCCTGCCCGCCGCGAGCTGGGGCGAGCGCGAGGCCATCGTCACCAACTCCGAGCGGCGCATCAGCCATCTGCGTCAAGCCGTGCCGCCGCCCGGCCAGGCGCGGCCGGATTGGCAGATCTTCCGCGATTTTGCATTGGCGCTCGGAAAGGCCTTGGACGCAGCCGGGGGCGAGCCTGCTCGCGAAGCGCGCGGCCAAGACTTGGATCCAGCTCGCGAGCAAGCTCGCTCCCACGCTGAGCTCGCTCAGCGGCTGTTCGAATTTCCGGATGCCGAAAGCGTCTTCCAGGAGTACCGCGAGACCACGCGCGGGCGCGATCTCGACATCAGCGGCCTGAGCCTGGCGCTGCTCGATCGCGAGGGACCGCAGCAATGGCCCTTTCCCGCGGGCGCGACACGCGGCCAGGCGCGCCTTTACACGGACGGCATCTTTCCCACCCCTTCGGGCCGGGCACGCTTTCTCGCGCCGGATTATGCCCCGGTAGCCGAGGAGATCGACGCCCGCTATCCCCTGCGTCTCACGACCGGGCGGCTGCGCGACCAGTGGCACACCCTGTCGCGCTCGGGGCAGGTAGCGAGCCTCTTCCGGCACGTCCCGGAACCCCTGCTCGATATCCATCCATCGGATGCCGGCCGCCTGCCCGAGGGCAGCCTCGCCCGGATAACGAGCCGGCGCGGCAGCGTGGTCGTCCGGATTCGGCACAGCACGCTTCAGCAGCCCGGCACGGTGTTTCTGCCCATGCACTTTGGCAGCCGCTTCGCCCCAAGCGGCATGGCCAACGTCCTGACCCTGCCGGCCCTCGATCCGGTATCCAAGCAGCCCGAGCTCAAGCATGCGGCGGTGCGCGTGGAACCGGCGGTCTTTGCCTGGACCGGCGCGCTGCTGTGCCGGCTGGACGAACCGGCCCGCCTGCGTCGCTTGCAGCAGCTCGCCAGGGCCCTTCCCTTCGCCACCCTGAGCCGCCTTGCTGATGATGAGGCTGATCCGGCACTGCTGCTGCGCCTGGCCGACGATGCCCTGCCCGATGGCAGCCTGCTGGCCGCCCTGGATGCCGCGGCCGGGCTCGACCACCCGGAAAGCCTCGACTATCAGGACCCGCGTCGCGGGGTGTTCAAGCGCGTGCTGCTGGAAGGGGGCCGCCTGAAAGGCGCGCGCCTGATCGGCGAGGACGCTACGCTCGACTGGCTGCAATCGCTGATGCGCTCGGGTGAGGACGTGCGCCGCTTCCGGCACCTGCTTTTCGCCCCGCAGGTGCCGCAAAACTGGCGGGGTGCGCCCGGGGGCCGCGCCGTATGCAACTGCCTGGGCATCTCGGAAGACGTCATCCTGCGGGCCATCGCCGCGGGCGCGAACACGCTCGAGGCGGTGGGCAAGGCCTGCGGCGCCGGCACCCAGTGCGGTTCCTGCCGGCCAGAAATCAGCCAACTGCTGCAGATGCGGGTGGCCTCATGAGGACCTGGACGCAAATGCTTGGCGATGTGGCGCGTGGCGCCAATGCCGCCCGCGACCTGCCGTTTGAAGAAGCCGAAGCCCTCTTTGCCGCCTGGCTGGCGGACGAACTGCCGGCACTGGAGCAGGGCGCGCTGTGGACCGCTTACCGCATCAAAGGTGAAAGCACGGACGAACTGCTGGGCTTTGTCGCGGCCCTGGAGGCCAGCGCGCCCGCTCTGCCCCGGCCCGGAAGCGCTGCCCTGCCCGTGCTGCTGCCCGCCTACAACGGCGCCCGGCGCGCTGCCAACCTCCTGCCTCTGCTGGCCTTGGTCCTGGCCCGCGCGGGCGCGCCGGTGCTGCTGCACGGCAGCTATGGCGGCATCAGCGATCCCGCTGCCGCGCGGCTTACCGATCACAGCCCAGCCGGGCGCCTGAGCGCCGGCACCATCCTGACGGCCCTGGGCCACGCACCGTCCGAGAGCCGCGGCGACATTTCCGAGCAACTCGAAAGCCGAGGCTTGGCCTATGCACCGATCGATGCACTGTATCCCGGCCTTGCGCGCATGCTGGCCCTGCGTCAGCGCCTCGGGGTGCGCTCCAGCGCTCATACCGTGGCCAAGCTCTTCAACCCTTTCGCCGGCCCGGCCTTGCAGGTGGCGGCCGTCACCCATCCGCCCTATCTGAACCGGCTGAAAGCCGTATTCGAGGCCAGCAGGCGCAACGCACTCCTGTTTCGCGGCACGGAGGGCGAACCGGTGGCCCATCCCCAACGTCGTCCGGCGCTGATCGCCGTGCGCGCCGGGCGCGCCGAGCTGCTCTTCGACAAGGACAGCGCGCCGCTGAAAGCACTGTCCGCCCTGCCCGCCGACGCCAGCCTCGGCGCCACCTGCCGTTTTACCGAAGCGGTACTGGCCGGCCGCCTGCCCCTGCCCGTGCCGCTGGCGGATCAGGCCGCCGCCATCCTTTGTCTGAGCGGTCGGGCTTCCAGTCCGCAGGCCGCCTACTCGCTGTTGCCGGCGGCACCCGTCGCCCAAGGAGTTTCGTGATGCACGCAGGCACGGTTTCTCTCATCGGTGCCGGACCCGGCGATCCCGAACTCCTGACCCTGAAGGCCCTGCGCCGGATCCAGGCAGCCGACATCATCTTTTACGATGCCCTGGTGAACCCGGAAATTCTGGCCCACGCGCGGCCCGGCGTTCGGCTGGTGGATGTCGGCAAACGCGGCGGCCAGGCTTCCACGCCGCAGATCTCGATCCAGGCGCAACTCGTCCGCGCGGCAAGTCAGGGTTTGGCGGTGGTGCGGCTCAAAGGCGGGGACCCCTTCATCTTCGGGCGCGGCGGCGAGGAGTGCATGGCCCTGCGCGCCGCCGGCATCACCTTCGAGGTGGTGCCGGGCATCACCAGCGGCATGGCGGCGGCCGCCTATGCCGGCGTGCCGCTGACTTACCGCGGCCTGAGCCAATCGGTGGCCTTCGTCACCGGCCACGAGGCGCCGAACGCGCCCAAAGTCGATTGGGGCAGGATGGCCCAAGGCGCCGATACTCTGGTCATTTACATGGGGGTAAGCCACTTGCCTGAAATCGTCGCCGGGCTCATCATGGGAGGGCGTGCACCGGACACTCCGGCCATGGCCGTGCAGTGGGGCAGCACTCGTGCCCAGCGTCAGGTGAGCGCCACGCTGGCCGATCTGCCCGAGGCCCTGGGCGCCGCCGGGCTGGGCAGCCCCGCCATTCTCGTGGTCGGCGCGGTCACGGCGCTCGCCGACCACTTGGCTTGGTTCGATCCGGACGCGATCCCGGCGGCCATGCAGGCCCAAGCCTGAAGCCCGGCACCGGCCCATGGAGAGTCATGAGGATCATACGGCACGTGCTCATCGATCTGGCAGGCGTGCTCTATAGTGGCGCTCAGCCACTCCCGGGTGCGCGGGAAGCTCTGGCGCGTCTCCAGGCGGCGGGCCTGTCCTGCCGCTTTCTCACCGACACCACGCGTAGCACCCGCGCTCAAGTCGCAGCGCAGCTACAGCAGATGGGTTTCGCGATTGCCGAGAACACCATTGCCAGTGCCCCGCTTGCCACGCGCGCGCGGCTGCTGGCCGGCAGTCTGCGGCCCATGCTGCTGGTGCATCCCCATCTCCTGCCCGAGTTCGACGGCATTCCAAAGGAAAAACCCAATACCGTGGTGGTCGGCGATGCCGGCGGCAGCTTCAGCTATGGGCGGCTGAACAGTGCCTTTCGCCTGCTGCTGCAGGGCGCACCCCTGCTCGCCATGGGGCGCAACCGCTATTTTCAGGATGTGGATGGCCTCTCCCTCGACCAGGGACCCTTCGCGCCCTGGAGGAGGCCGCCGGGGTCGAGGCCGAGGTGCTCGGCAAGCCCGCCAAGGCTTTTTTCGACAGCGTGCTCGGGCAGCTGCACGCCGAGCCGACACAAGCCATCATGATCGGCGATGATCTCGTGGCCGATATTCAAGGCGCGCAGGAGGCCGGCATTTCCGCCATCCTGGTACGCACCGGCAAGTTCCGTCCGGCCGATGCCGAAGATCCGCGTATCCGGCCCGCTCAAATCGCCGACGACTTCGCCACGGCGGTCGACTGGCTTCTGACTCAGAGGGAAAGTACCGGTGTCTGAAATTCTGATCCTGCAACATGCCGAGCATGAAAGTCCGGGCTTTTTCGGTGAGCTGCTGCGCGAACACGATCTGCCCTTTCGCATTCTGCGGCTGGATCTCGGCGAAGCGTTGCCGACCGACCTGGATGGCATCCGCGCCCTGGTCATGATGGGCGGACCGATGAGCGTCAACGATGAACAGGCGTATCCTTGGCTCGCGCCGGAAATGGCGTTGATCCGCCAAGCGGTGGCGGCCGGCCTGCCCACGCTCGGCCATTGCCTCGGCGGCCAGCTCATCAGCAAGGCCTTGGGCGGCACGGTGGGTCCGAATCCGGTCAAGGAAATCGGCTGGCATGCAGTGGAACGGACCCCGGCCGGCGCCGACAGCCCCTTTCTACGGGAGCTGCCCCGGCGCTTCGAACTGTTTCACTGGCATGGCGAGGCCTTCAGTCTGCCCCCTGGCGCCGTGCATCTGTTGCGTAACGAAAACTGCGAACGCCAGGCCTTCAGCATCGGCGAGCACGTGCTTGCTTTCCAATGCCACCCCGAAATCACGGCTGAGATGGTGCGCGACTGGTGCGGCGAAATGGCAGCGGACCTCGCCAGTCGCGACCCCGCCGTGCAGAGCCCGGCGACCATGCAGCAGGACCTGGAGACCCGCGCCGGCCATCTGCATGAGATCGCCCGCCGGCTCTATGCTCCCTGGCTGGCACGGGCACGGCAAGGCCGGATTGCGCCATGACCGCCGCCCGTGCCCACATCCTGCTCGCCCACGGCTCGCGCGACCCGCGCTGGTGCGCCAGCTTCGAACGCCTTGCCGAGGCGTTGCGCCAGCGAAGCCCGGGGCGCCGGATCTGGCTGGCCTATCTCGAACTCGCCACGCCGACTCTGCTCGATTGCCTTGGCGAGGCGGCTGCCCGCGGCCTTTGCGATGTCCGCGTGACGCCACTCTTCCTGGCCGTGGGCGAGCATCTGGCACGCGACATTCCGATGCGCTTGGCCGAGGCCGAAAGCGCCTTTCCCGATCTCCGCATCCGCCTGGACCCAGCTTTGGGCGAACACGCCGCCGTGCGGGCAGCGATACTCGCTTCCCTGGATTAGTGTCGCCAGATTTCAACAGGCCGTTCAACCGGCGGTTTCCGGGCGAGCAACGTTCTCGACGCCGCGGCACACTTGGTGGAACCACCGGATGCACGATCATCAGCATGCCACAAGCATGTGGCGCAAAGCTCGAAACGTGCTCGACTCCCAAGCCGGGGAGCAGTTACTCGAAGACTTGAGCCTCAGCGGCCGGCCTACTCCACCGTCACGCTCTTGGCCAGGTTGCGCGGCCGGTCCACGTCGGTGCCCTTCAGCACCGCCACGTGATAGGACAGCAGCTGCAAGGGAACAATATAGAGCATGGGCGAGATAAAGGCATGGCAGGGCGGCATGCTGTGAACGCGGATGCCGTCTCCGTCCACCGCCCCCTCCTCGCCGAAGACGATGAGCTGGCCGCCGCGCGCGCGCACCTCCTCCAGGTTGGAGCGCAGCTTCTCCAAGAGGGCGTCGTTGGGGGCCACGGCGATGACCGGCATCTCCTCGTTCACCAGCGCCAGGGGCCCGTGCTTGAGTTCGCCGGCGGGATAGCCCTCGGCGTGGATGTAGCTGATTTCCTTCAGCTTCAGCGCCCCTTCCAGGGCGATGGGGTAATGAATGCCGCGCCCCAGGAAGAGGGCATGCTGCTTGTCGGCGAAGAGGGCGGACAGGGCCTCGATGGCCTGGTCGGCGGCCAGGATCTGCTCCACCTGCGCCGGCAGGCTGCGCAACGCCTGGCGCAGCTCCGGGCGCGGGCCCTGCCGCTCGGCCAGGGCCAGCACCAGCAGGGCCAGGGCCACCAGCTGGGTGGTGAAGGCCTTGGTGCTGGCCACGCCGATCTCCGGGCCGGCATGGGTCAGCAGGCTGGCATCGGCGCTGCGCACCAGGCTGCTTTCATCCACGTTGCAGATGGCCAGGATCCCGGCAAAACCGCGTTCCCGGGCATCATGGACGGCAGCCAGGGTATCGGCGGTCTCGCCGCTCTGCGAGATGGCGATGACCAGCTCTCCCGGCAGAGGCTGCGTCGTCCGGTAGCGGAACTCGCTCGCGACCTCGACCCGGCACGGCAGGCCGGCCATGGCCTCGAACCAGTAGGCGGCGGTCAGGCCGGCGTGGTAGCTGGTGCCGCAGGCCAGAATGCGGATGGCGCGGGCCGCCTGCAGCAGATCCAGCACCTCCCGGCCCAGCGCCAGCGGCGCGCCGTCCAGCGGCAGGCGCTCGTGCAGGGTGCGGCTGATGGCCACCGGCTGCTCGAAGATCTCCTTCTGCATGAAATGGCGGTATTCGCCGCGGTCCACGCTGCTGGCGTCCAGCTGGCTGATGCGCATGGGCCGGTGTACGGGCTCGCCGTCGCGGGTGAAGATCTCGTGCCGGTCCGCCTGAATGTCGAGGAGATCGCCGTTGTGCAGGTCCACCAACTGGCTGGTGACCGGGATCAGGGCGGAGGGATCGGAAGCGACGAAGCGCTCGCCGACGCCGACGCCGAGCAGCAGCGGGCTGCCCTGGCGGGCGGCCAGCAGGCGCCCGGGCGCCTCGCGGTCCAGCACGGCCAGGGCGTAGGCCCCTTCCAGATGGTTGACCGCCGTGCGGAAGGCCTCCCACAGGGACAGGCCCTGGCGCAAGCCGCGCTCGATCAGGTGCGGGATCACCTCGGTGTCGGTCTGCGACTCGAAGACCACCCCCTCGCCTTCCAGCATCTCGCGCAGCTGCTTGTGGTTTTCGATGATGCCGTTGTGCACCACGGCGATGCGCGCCGCGGCCAGGTGCGGGTGGGCGTTGCGCTCGCTCGGCACGCCGTGGGTGGCCCAGCGGGTATGCGCGATGCCGGTGTGGCCGGCCAGGTCCGCCTCCAGCACCGCCTCCTCCAGCACCGCCACCTTGCCCAGGCGGCGCAGGCGCGTGAGCCCCTGCCCGTCCAGCACGGCCAGGCCGGCCGAGTCATAGCCGCGGTACTCCAGCCGGTGCAGGCCCTCGATCAGGATGGGAACGACGTTACGCTTGGCGACCGCGCCGATGATGCCGCACATGTGTTTTCCTCGATGCCGGTGACGAACGATTTGCGATGGGTGCCGGGCATTTCAAATACCCACCGCGCAGCAAAGCCACATCCCGCCTCTGCCTCTCACATCTTCCCTGAACAGCGCATCGCGAGCAAGCTCGCTCCTACGCCCCGTGCCGGCCGACATCGGCGCGGATCCAGCTATGTTGTAGGAGCGAGCTTGCTCGCGATTGCGCCAAGGCCGACGCAGCGCAGCATGGAACCCCTTCCCCGCTCGCTGAGCCACGCGGGCCTCAGTTGTCGCCCAGGGCTTTCTTCTTCGGGCGCTGCCATCCCGTGCGCGTGCGCTGCGGCACGCGGCTCAGGGTGAGCTCGCCCGCCGGGGCTTCGCGGGTGATGGTGCTGCCGGCGCCGATGGTGGCGCCGCGGCCGACGCGCACCGGCGCCACCAATTGAGTGTCCGAGCCGATGAAGGCGTCGTCCTCGATGATGGTTTTGTGCTTGTTGGCGCCGTCGTAGTTGCAGGTGATGGTGCCGGCGCCGATGTTCACCCCGGCGCCGATCTCGGCATCGCCGATGTAGCTCAGGTGGTTGGCCTTGCTGCCCTGGCCGATGCGGCTCGCCTTGACCTCCACGAAGTTGCCCACGTGCACCCCGCTATCGAGCGCGGTGCCAGGGCGGACGCGGGCGAAGGGGCCGACGCGGGCACCGTCGCCGATCCGCGCCTCCTCGACCACCGAGTAGGGCAGCACCTGCACGTTCTCGCCGATCTCCACGTCGCGCAGCAGCACGCCCATGCCGATCACGCTGCCGGCGCCGATGCGCACCCGGCCCTCCAGAATCACGTTGGGCTCCAGGCGCACGTCCGGGGCGATCTCCACCTCGCCGCGGATGTCCACCCGCGCCGGATCGGCGATCAGCACGCCGTCGAGCATCAGGGCCTGGGCCCGGCGGCGCTGATACTCGCGCTCCAGCTCCGCCAGCTGCGCCTTATTGTTGACGCCGGCCACCTCCAGGGGATCGGCCACCATGTAGGCGGCGATGCCGAGGCCCTCCCGGCGCGCCAACGCCACCACGTCGGTCAGATAGTACTCGCCTTGGGCATTGTCGTTCTCCAGCCGTGCCAGCCAGTCGCCCAAGCGGGCCGCCGGCAGCACCATGATGCCCGTGTTCACCTCGCGGATGGCGCGGATCTCGGCATCGGCGTCCTTTTCCTCGACGATGCGCTCCACGCTGTCCTGGGCATCGCGCACGATGCGGCCGTAGCCGCTCGGCTCCGCCAGCACCACGGTCATGAGCCCCAGCGAACCCGCCGGTACCGCGTCCAGAAAGGCCCGCAGGGTCTCCGGACGCAGCAGCGGCACGTCGCC
Organism: Thermithiobacillus tepidarius DSM 3134; assembly: GCF_000423825.1. Lineage (NCBI taxonomy): Bacteria > Pseudomonadati > Pseudomonadota > Acidithiobacillia > Acidithiobacillales > Thermithiobacillaceae > Thermithiobacillus > Thermithiobacillus tepidarius. Next base: position 28,330 of record NZ_AUIS01000021.1, on the reverse strand, counting down.
GTAGAGCACCAGGACCCGGCCGTCGGGCGCGCAGTGTGGCGCGGCCATCTGCACCGCATGGCCGGTGCCCAGCTGGCGGTCCTGCAGCACCCAGTGGATGGCGGGATCGGCGATGGCCGCGCGCACCTGCTCGCCACCGTGGCCGTAGACCACGTGGATGGCGCTGGGCTGCAAGGCCCGGGCGCTATTCAGGACGTGCTGCAGCAGCGGCTGGCCGGCGATGCGATGCAGCACCTTGGGCAGCTGCGAGCGCATGCGGGTCCCTTGGCCGGCGGCCAGGACGACGATCTGGACGGGGGATTCTTCGTGCATGGACTGACCTCGAAACAAAAACGGGCTCCTGTGAGGGAGCCCGGAATCTCATCGGCAACGCATCGGCGGCCTACTTCAGCAGGCCGCGTTCCCGCATCTTGGTGATGGTGCGCAGGCGCGCGATCTGCTCGAGCAGATCGGCCTGGGCCCTGGCGTAGTCGATGTCGCTGGTGTTGCCGGCCATGCGCTCCTCGGCCAGCCGCTTGGCTTCCAGCGCCTTGGCCTCGTCAAGATCCGTCGCCCGCTCCGCCGTGTCCGACAGGATGGTGACCAGATGCGGCTGCACCTCGACGATGCCGCCGTTGACGAAGAGATACTCCGTGTCTTCGCCGTTCTTGACCCGCACCTCGCCCGGCCGCAGCCGGGACAGGAGCGGCGCGTGGCGGGGCAGCACGCCGATTTCGCCCATCTCCGCCGGCACGACCACCATCTCGGCCGTGCCCTCGAAAATGCTCCGCTCCGCGCTGACGACTTCCACCCGGATAGTCATGGCCATAGCTACTCCTTATGCCGCGCCCTGGATCTTCTTGGCCTTCTCGACCGCCTCGTCGATGGTGCCGACCATGTAGAAGGCCTGCTCGGGCAGGTGGTCGTACTCGCCGGCGACGATGCCCTTGAAGCCGCGGATGGTCTCCTTCAGGGACACGAACTTGCCGGGCGAGCCGGTGAAGACTTCGGCCACGAAGAAGGGCTGCGACAGGAAGCGCTGGATCTTGCGGGCGCGGGCCACGGTCAGCTTGTCGTCCTCGGACAGCTCGTCCATGCCCAGGATGGCGATGATGTCCTGCAGCTCCTTGTAGCGCTGCAGCACCTTCTGCACGCTGCGGGCCACGTCGTAGTGCTCCTGGCCGACCACCAGCGGATCCAGCTGACGGCTGTTGGAATCCAGCGGATCCACGGCCGGGTAGATGCCCAGCTCGGCGATCTGGCGGCTCAACACCACGGTGGCGTCCAAGTGGGCGAAGGTGGTCGCCGGGGACGGATCGGTCAAGTCGTCGGCGGGCACGTACACCGCCTGGATGGAGGTGATGGAGCCGGTCTTGGTGGAGGTGATGCGCTCCTGCAGCTGGCCCATTTCCTCGGCCAGGGTCGGCTGGTAGCCCACGGCGGACGGCATGCGGCCCAGCAGCGCGGACACTTCGGTGCCGGCCAGGGTGTAGCGGTAAATGTTGTCGATGAAGAGCAGCACGTCGCGGCCTTCGTCGCGGAAGAACTCGGCCATGGTCAGGCCGGTCAGCGCCACGCGCAGACGGTTGCCGGGCGGCTCGTTCATCTGGCCGTAGACCAGGGCCACCTTGTCCAGCACGTTGGAGTCCTTCATCTCGTGGTAGAAGTCGTTGCCCTCGCGGGTACGCTCGCCCACGCCGGCGAACACGGAGTAGCCGCTGTGCTCGATGGCGATGTTGCGGATCAGCTCCATCATGTTCACGGTCTTGCCCACGCCGGCGCCGCCGAAGAGGCCCACCTTGCCGCCCTTGGCGAAGGGGCAGATCAGGTCGATCACCTTGATGCCGGTTTCCAGCAGCTCGGTGCTGGCGGCCAGTTCGTCATAGGCCGGCGCCTTGCGGTGAATGGAGGCGCGCTGCTCGGTCTGCACCGGGCCGGCTTCGTCCACCGGATCACCCAGCACGTCCATGATGCGGCCCAGGGTGCCCTTGCCGACCGGCACGGAGATGGGGGCGCCGGTGTTGGTCACCTCAAGGCCGCGCTTCATGCCCTCGGTCGGGCCCATGGCAATGGCGCGCACCACGCCATCACCCAACTGCTGCTGCACTTCCAGGGTCAGGCCACTCTCGTTGATCTTCAGGGCGTCCATCACATTCGGCACGTTCTCGCGCGGGAAAGCCACGTCGATAACCGGACCAATGATCTGAACGATGTGTCCCGACTTGCTTGCGGTGTTTACGGCTTCGTTCATGGGGTCATCCTCATTACTATCTTAAATCGGCAGGCCTAGACGGCGGCGGCGCCGGCGCTGATCTCGGAAATTTCCTGGGTAATGGCAGCCTGGCGGGCCTTGTTGTAGACCAGTTGCAACTCCCCGATCAGCTTCTTGGCATTGTCCGAGGCGCTCTTCATGGCCACCATGCGGGCGCTCTGCTCGCTGGCCGCGTGCTCGGTCATCCCCTGGAACACCACCGACTCCACGTAGCGGGTCAGCAGGGTTTCCAGCACGGGCCGCGGATCGGGCTCGTACAGGTAGTCCCAGGGCGCGCTGCGCTCCGGCATGCTCTCCGCCTGGATGGGCAGCAGCTGCTCCACCGTGGCGCGCTGGCTCATGGTGTTGATGAACTTGGCGTAGATCAGGTAGAGCCGGTCGATGCGGCCTTCCGCATAGGCGTCCAGCATGACCTTGACCGGCCCGATGAGCTGGGACAGGTGCGGGGCGTCGCCCACGCCGTTCAGCTCGGCCACCAGGCGCCCGCCGACGCGGCGGAAGAAGCCCAGGCCCTTGTTGCCGATCACCGCCAGATCCACCTCGACCCCGGCGTCGTTCAACTGCCGGATCTCGGTCACCGCCGCCTTCAGCACGTTGGTGTTCAAGGCACCGGCCAAACCCTTGTCGGAGGTGATGATGATGAAGCCGGCCCGCTTGACTTCCCGCTCTTCCATGAAGGGATGCCGGTACTCGGGGTGGGCTGCCGCCAGGTGACCGATCACCTGGCGGATCTTCTCCGCGTAGGGACGGGCCGCGCGCATGCGTTCCTGCGCGCGGCGCATCTTGCTGGCGGCCACCATTTCCATTGCCCGCGTGATCTTCTGCGTATTCTTGATGCTTCGGATCTGATTGCGGATTTCCTTGCTTCCGGCCACGGCAATCCCCCTTAGTAGGCGCTGCTCGCCTTGAAGTTCTTGATCGCGGCTTCCAGCTTGCTCTTGATGTCGTCGGTGAGATCCTTCTTCTCGTTGATCTCGCTCATCAGAGCCGCCTGGCTGGACTTCATGTAGCCCTGCAGGGCCTTCTCGAAATCGCGGATCTTGCTCACTTCCACGTCATCCAGCGCGCCGCTGTTGGCGGCGAAGAGCGACACGGCCATTTCCGCCACGCTCATCGGCGCGTACTGGTCCTGCTTCAGCAGTTCGGTCACGCGCTTGCCGCGCTCGATCTGCTTGCGGGTCGCCTCGTCCAGATCGGAGGCGAACTGCGCGAAGGCAGCCAGCTCGCGGTACTGGGCCAGGTCGAGACGGATGCCGCCACCGAGCTTCTTGATGATCTTGGTCTGGGCGGCGCCACCCACGCGCGACACGGACAGGCCGGCGTTGATGGCCGGACGGATGCCGGCGTTGAAGAGGTCCGTTTCCAGATAGATCTGGCCGTCGGTGATGGAAATCACGTTGGTGGGCACGAAGGCGGACACGTCGCCGGCCTGGGTTTCGATGATGGGCAGCGCGGTCAGCGAGCCGGTCTTGCCCTTCACTTCGCCGTTGGTCAAGCGCTCCACGTACTCGGCGTTCACGCGCGCGGCGCGCTCCAGCAGGCGCGAGTGCAGGTAGAACACGTCGCCGGGGTACGCTTCGCGGCCCGGGGGACGGCGCAGCAGCAGGGAGATCTGGCGGTAGGCCCAGGCCTGCTTGGTGAGGTCGTCATAGACGATCAGGGCGTCCTGGCCGCGGTCGCGGAAGTACTCGCCCATGCTGCAGCCGGAGTAGGCCGCCAGGTACTGCAGGGCGGCGGATTCGGAGGCGCTGGCGTTCACCACGATGGTGTGCTCCATGGCGCCGTGCTCCTCGAGCTTGCGCACCACGTTGGCCACCGAGGAGGCCTTCTGGCCGATGGCCACATAGACGCAGATAACGCCCGTGCCCTTCTGGTTGATGATGGCGTCCACGGCCACCGCGGTCTTGCCGGTCTGGCGGTCGCCGATGATCAGCTCACGCTGGCCGCGGCCGACCGGCACCATGGCGTCGATGGCCTTCACGCCGGTCTGCAGCGGCTGGTCCACGCTCTTGCGGGAGATCACGCCGGGCGCGATCTTCTCCAGCGGCGAGCTGTAGGGGGTGTTGATGGGGCCCTTGCCGTCGATGGGCTGGCCCAAGGCGTTGACCACGCGGCCGACCAGGGCTTCGCCGACCGGCACTTCCATGACCTTGCCGGTGGTCTTGACCGGGTCGCCCTCGTTGACGCCGCTGTAGTCGCCCAGCACCACGGCGCCGACGTTGTCGCGCTCCAGGTTCAGGGCCAGGGCGTAGAGGCCGCCGGGCAGCTCGAGCATTTCGCCCTGCATGACGTCGCTCAGGCCATGGACACGAATGATGCCGTCGTTCAGGCTGATGACGGTGCCCTGGGTACGGGCTTCGGTCTTGGCCTCGAAGGAGGCGATGCGAGCCCGAATGAGTTCACTGATTTCCGAAGGGTTCAATTGCTGCATTGCGCTTCCCTCAATTAGCTGCGTAAGGTGTTGCCCAGCTGTTCGAGCTGGCCGCGGACGGAGCCGTCGATCACCAGATCGCCGGCGCGGATGATCATGCCGCCGATCAGGTCGGGTTCGACCCGCGTCTCCAGAATCACTTCACGCCCGAAGCGGCGCTTCAGTGCGCTTTTGACATTGCCCAGCTGGGATTCGTTCAGGGCTACGGCGCTGCTCACCACCGCCTCGATCTGGCCTTCCAGACCACGCTTGCGGGCCTCGAAGAGCGCCTGGATCTCGGGCATCAGCTCCAGACGGTCGTTTTCCAGGAGCAGGGCCAGGAAGTTCTGCATCTGCGGATTCAGCAGGTCCTTGGCCAAATCGCGCAGGAAGCCGAGCTTGGCCCCCTTGTCGATCTCCGGGTTGGACAGCAGCACCTGTGCCTCCTGGTCGCGCACCACGGCGGCCAGAAAACGCAGCGCTTTATCCCAAGACTCCATCTGCCCCGCCTCGCTGGCATATTGAAACGCCGCGTCGGCGTACGGGCGCGCCAGGGTGGTCAATTCTGCCATGACAGCCCCCTGTTAGAGTTGCGCCACCATGCGCTCCAGCAGCTGCGCATGGGCTTTTTCGTCGATTTCCTTGGCGAGAATGCGTTCCGCACCTTCCACGGCCAGCTGCGCCACCTTGGCGCGCAGCTCGGTCTTGGCGCGATTCACTTCCTGCTCGACCTCGGCGCGGGCGGCAGCAATGATCTGCTCAGCCTCCTGCCGGGCAACGCCCTTCGCTTCCTCGCGAATCTCGTTGCTGCGCTTCTCGGCGGCGGCAACGATCTCGGCGGCACGCTGCTTGGCATCGTGCAGCAGTTCCGCGGCACGCTTCTCCGCAAGGTTCTGCTCGTTCTTGCCGCGCTCCGCCGCTTCCAGGCCCTCGGCAATCTTGCGGCGGCGCTCCGCCATCACGGCGCTCAGGGGTCCGTAGAGGTACTTGCGCAGCAGGATGACCAGCAGGATGAAGGTGATCATCTGGCCGATCAAGCTGATATTAATGTTCATTCCTGGCTCCCAGTTTCTTAGCGGCAAGCCGGCGCCCCGGGCGCCGGCCTGTCATCGGTCACACGCTTGGCTGTTTAGCCAGTGATGCCGGCCAGGAAGGGGTTGGCGAACACGAACCACATGGCCAACGCCAGCACGATGAAGGGGAAGGATTCCATCAGACCGGCGAAAATGAAGGTGTTGGTCATGAGCTGGGCGCGCATTTCGGGCTGGCGGGTGATGCCTTCGATGGTCTTGGAGGTGATCAGACCCCAACCGAGGGCGGAGCCCAGACCGGCGGCGGCCAGGATCAGGCCGACGGCGATGGCGGTGGCGGCGATAATGGTGACTTGTCCTTCCATGAGAGTCTCCTTCGTAGCTAAGTCAAATCAAGGGTGAAAAGAAAATCAGTGCTCTTCCTCGGTGCTGGCCATGGCCAGGTATACGATGGTCAGGATCATGAACACGAAGGCCTGCAGCACGACGACCAGGAGTTCAAAACCGGACCACAGCACACCAGGGATGAACTGCATGTAGAACGGGAAGAGGGCAATGAGCAGGAAGACCAGCTCGCCGGCGAACATGTTGCCGAAAAGTCGCAGGGCGAGGCTCAGGGGCTTGGCGATTTCCTCGATGGCCTTCATGATGATGTTGAAGGGCATCAGGTACTTGCCGAACGGGTGATAGAGGAATTCCTTGAAGAAGCCGACACCCTTGACCTTGATGTTGGTGTAGATGACCAGGATGAAGATGGTCAGGGCAATGCCGAGAGTGGTGTTCAGGTCAGTGGTGGCGGTGGTGCGCCAGTACGGGGCGCCCAGCATGTGCGCGATCTTGGGAATGAGGTCGATGGGCAGCAGCTTGGTGATGTTCATCAGGAAGATCCAGGCGAACACCGTCAGGGCCAGCGGGGCCACCAGGCTGTTGCGGCCCGGGAAGCTGTCCTTGACCGAGTTCTCGACGAACTCGACCACGGATTCCATGAAGTTCTGCACGCCGGAAGGCGCACCGGCGGTAAGGCGGCGACCCAGCCACATGCCAAGGACTACCAGGATGGCGGCCGTGATCCAGCCCATGACGATGCTGTCCACGTTCACGGTCATGAAGCCGCCCTTGCTGCCATCGAGGCTGACGGCCCAGTTGGTAATGTGATGCGAGATGTATTCCGATGAAGTCAGACCGCCGGCCTCAGTACTCACTACCTTTCCTCCCCAAAGCGCCGTTTGAACTGCGCCGCGTGTAACAAGAAAACCAGGTGCCCCGTCAGCAGCCCCACCAGGACGCCGCCGACGGGCAGCTTGAACCAGCCGAAGGCCGCAGCCATGCTGGCCAGCGTGAAGATGAACCGTTGCACCGCTCCGCCCAGCAATCGGGCCTGCGCCCTGGCCGTATCTTCCTGGATGCCCTTGACCCGGGCACCCAGGAGCAAGGCATTGATGACCACGACGGCACCGCCATACAAAACGGCGTAGGCCTGCGGGGGGGTCCAGAGATACCAGGCGAGGCCGGCCAGCACACCCAGCAGCAGGATTTCCTGGGCGATCAGCTGCGCCAGACGAGCGTCAAAATTCGAGCTTTCCAATTCCGCCACACCGCATGTTTTCGGATCTTGTGGGCGCAGGGAGGCGCCCCCATGGGCTGGCAACGGCGGCGAGTATAAAGTTGCCTACCAGCAAAGTCAAACGTCGTAGCGCAGCTTGGCCAGCAGGCCGTCGAGCTGGTCGAGGGAGTGGTACTCAATGCTGATCCGGCCTTTCTGGCCGCGCTGGGTGATCTGCACCCGGGCGCCGAAGTGATTGGCCAAAGCCTCCTCCAAAGCCTGCAGGTTGGGATCGCGGCGCGGCGCGGGTTTCTGGTCCTGCGCCTGCCGCAGGCGCTGCACCAGACGCTCCGTTTCCCGCACCGACAGGTCGCGCGCCACGACCTGCTGCGCCACTTGCTGCTGCTGGGCTTCCGGCAAGTTCAAAAGAGCGCGGGCGTGGCCCATGCCGAGCCGGCCCTCTTCGATCCAGCCGCGCACGGCCGCCGGCAGCTTGAGCAGGCGCAGCAGGTTGGTGACGCTGGCGCGGGCGCGGCCCACCTGCTCGGCCAGGACCTGATGAGTCAGGCCGAACTCGTCCAGCAGGCGCTGCAGGGCCTGCGCCTCCTCGATGGGGTTGAGGTCCTCGCGCTGGATGTTCTCGATCAGGGCCAGCGCCAGAGCCTGCTCGTCGGGCACCTCGCGCACGATGGCCGGCACCCGCTCCAGGGCGGCCATCTGCGCCGCGCGCCAGCGCCGCTCCCCGGCGATGATCTCGTAGCGGCCCTGGCCGATGGGCCGCACCACGATGGGCTGCATGATGCCCTGGGCGCGAATGGAGGCGGCCAGCTCGGCCAGCGCCTCCGCATCCATGTGGCTGCGCGGCTGATAGCGGCCGCGGCTCAGGAGATCGACGGGAATCTGGCGCAGCTCCTCGCGGCCGTGCTCGGCTTGGCCGCCGCCCAGCAGGGCGTCCAGGCCGCGCCCCAAACCCGGCTTTTTCATCGGCTTTCCTCCCGCTGCAGGAATTCCCGCGCCAAGCCCAGGTAGGCCTGGGCGCCGCTGCACTGGCGATCGTACTCCATGATGGCGCGCCCATAGCTGGGGGCCTCGGCCAGGCGCACGTTGCGCGGGATGACGGTTCGATAGAGCTTGTCGGGGAAATGCTTTTCCAGCTCCGCCGCCACTTCGTTGGCGAGGCGGTTGCGGGGATCGAACATGGTGCGCAGCAGGCCGTCCACCTGCAGATCGGGATTGGCCTGGCTGCGCACGCGCCGGATGGTGGCGAGCAGCTGGGTCAGGCCCTCCAGGGCATAGTATTCGCACTGCATGGGAATCACCACCGACTGAGCCGCCACCAGGGCGTTGACGGTGAGCATGTTCAGCGCCGGCGGGCAGTCGATGATGACGTAATCGAATGGCGTCTCCAGCGCATCGAGGGCGGCTTTCAGGCGCCGCTCGCGGGCCTCCAGATCCACCAGCTCCACCTCGGCGCCGGACAGGTCGGCGTTGGCGGGCGCCAAACTGAGCCCGGCCGGAGACACGTCGTGCAGCACCTCGCCCAAAGGCGCCTGCTCCACGAGCACATGGTAGATCGTGCGCGCCAGGGCCTGCTTGTTGATCCCGAGCCCCATGGTGGCATTGCCCTGCGGGTCGAGATCGACGAGCAGCACGCGCCGGCCCGCCAGGGCCAGGGCGGCGGCCAGATTGACGGCGCTGGTGGTCTTGCCGACGCCGCCCTTCTGGTTGGCAATGGCTACGATGCGCATGGGGAGGAAACCTGCTCCGGAATCGTCATGTCTGTGCTTGGCTCGGCAAGTCGTGCCGGCTGCCGCAGGCACGGGATGAAAGCGCCCGGGATTGGCCCGGGAGCGTCTCTAAAGCTCTCTAAAATAGCGGATAAATGCCGGCAGGGCCAGCCGCACGCGCAAGTCAGCGGTCCGGGTAGAACCAGCGCACCGCATAGCGGGCCTCCTCGCCGCCCGGCACGGCCAGGGGCACGATTTCCGCCTGCGCCCTCCGGCCCTGCGCCGTTTGCCGCCATTGCGCCAGCTCCGCTTCCGCCGCCCGCCCTTTCATGGCCAGCGCGCAAGTGCCCGGACCGAGCAGATGCGCCACGGCCGCGGCGAAATCCGCCAGGCTGGCGAAGGCGCGCGACACGATGCAGTCGACGGGCGCCGCCGGCCGGTAGTCCTCCACCCGCGCCTGCACCAGGGTGACGTTGTCCAGCCGCAGGTCCAGCAGCACCTGGCGCAGGAAGGTGATGCGCTTGCCCAGGCTGTCCAGCAGGACGAAGCGGCGCGCCGGCTCGGCGATGGCCAAGGGAATGCCCGGCAGGCCGGCGCCGGTGCCCACGTCGAGGATCCGCGCACCGCGGAGATGGGGTCGGATGCTGAGGCTGTCGAGCAGATGGCGGCCGACCATCTCCGCCGGTGCGCGAACCGCGGTCAGATTGTAGGCGCGGTTCCAGCGGGCGAGCAGTTGCAGATAATCCAGCAGTTGCAGTCGCTGCGTCGGCGTGAGATCGGCCTGGCCGAGCGCGGCCAGCCCGGCATCCAGATCGGGAAGGAGATCCCTGGACATGGGCGTGATCCTTGTAAACAGTAAACGACGGGCGCGGCCGGATTCCTGGGAAAGAACGGGTCCGTGCACGCCCCGCGTGCGTTGCCCGACGGGCCGCCGGGAACCAACGGCCGGCGCGAACATCCAAAAATTATACCAGATGCGCAGCTCGTCTTTGGCACGTCAACCGTCCGCGCTGCGCCTCGTTGAATGATTGTCATTGGCGAAAAGAGCAGAGCAGGCCAAGCATCGGAACCAGGAGGACCTCGTCATGAACCGGAACAACGTAAAGCACTCCCTGCTGGCCGTGGTCGCCGTGGCCGCTTTGGGCGGCTGCGCCAGCAACGGCTACGATTGGCGCAACCCCACCATCAGCGGCAGCCATGCCTATGGTGAGGCGGCCACCGGCGCGGCCATCGGCGGCGTGGCCGGCGCGGTGATCGGCGAAGCCGTGGGCGGCAACGCCACCACGGGCGCCGTGACCGGCGCAGCCATCGGCGGCGCGGGCGGCTACATCCATGGGCGCGAGAAGGACCAGAAGAAGTAGTCCCTTCCCGCTTGAAGCCCGGCGCCCGGCTGCCGCCCGCAGCCGGGCGTTTTTTTGCCGCTCAGGCGCTGCGTTTCTTCAGATGCACCAGCAGCAGGGAGATTGCCGCCGGAGTCACGCCGCTGATGCGGCTGGCCTGCCCCAGGGTGTCGGGGCGATGCTTTTCCAGCTTCTGCACGATCTCGGTGGACAGGCCCGACAGCGCCCGGAAATCCAGGTCCGGGGGCAGGGGCAGATCCTCCCAGCGGCGGCTGCGCGCGATCTCCTCCTGCTGGCGATCGATGTAGCCGGCATACTTGGCCTGGATCTCCACCTGCTCGGCCACTTTGGCGTCCGCCACGGCCGCCCCGGCGCCGGGCAGACTCATGAGCGCCGCGTAGCTCACCCCCGGACGGCGCAGCAGCTCCATCAGACTGAAATCCCGGCTCAGCGGCTGGCCGAGCACTGCCTCGGCCTGGGCCGCCAGCACCTGCTCCGGGCGCAGGCGGGTGGCGGCCAGCCGCGCCTGCTCGGCGGCGATGGCGTTGCGCTTGGCCTCGAAGCGGGCGAAGCGGGCGTCATCCACCAGCCCCAGCTCGCGGCCGACCGGGGTCAGACGCAGGTCGGCGTTGTCCTCGCGCAGCTGCAGCCGGTATTCGGCGCGGCTGGTGAACATGCGGTAGGGCTCGTCGGTGCCCTTGCTCACCAGATCATCCACCAGGACGCCAAGATAGGCCTCGTCCCGGCGCGGATACCAGCCCGGCAGGTCCCGGGCGCGGCGCGCGGCGTTGAGGCCGGCCAGGAGCCCCTGGGCGGCGGCCTCCTCGTAGCCGGTGGTGCCGTTGATCTGTCCGGCGCAGAAGAGCCCCGGCAGGCGCTTGCTCTCCAGGGTCAGGTGCAGGTCGCGCGGGTCGAGGTAGTCGTACTCGATGGCATAGCCGGCGCGCAGGATCCGGGCATTTTCCAGACCCGCGATGGAGCGCACCAGCGCCACCTGCACGTCGAAGGGCAGGCTGGTGGAGATGCCGTTGGGGTAGACCTCGAAGGTGTCCAGGCCCTCGGGTTCCAGGAAGATCTGGTGCGCGGCCTTGTCGGCAAAGCGCACGATCTTGTCCTCGATGGACGGACAGTAGCGCGGGCCGACGCCCTCGATGTGGCCGCCGTACATGGCCGAGCGGTGCAGGTTGTCCTGGATGATGGCATGGGTGCGGGCATTGGTGTAGGTGATATGGCAGGGCACCTGCGGCACCTCGATCCGCTCGGTCAGGAAGGAGAACGGCGGAGGCGGCGCGTCGCCGGGCTGCAGCTCCAGCCGGCCGTAATCGATGCTGCGGCCGTCGATGCGCGGCGGCGTGCCGGTCTTCAGGCGGCCGACCGGAAAGCCCAGGTCGCGCAGGCGCCGGGACAGGGCATTGCTGGGCGCGTCGCCAGCGCGGCCGCCGGGATGCTGCACGTCGCCGATGTGGATCACCCCGCCGAGGAAGGTGCCGGTGGTCAGCACCACCTGCCGGGCGCGGATGGGAATGCCGGTCTCCAGTACCACGCCGGCCAGCGCGTCGCCATCCATCAGCAGGTCGCCCACGCTGCCCTGGAAGAGGTCCAGCCGGCGCTCCGCCTCCACCAGGCTGCGCACTGCGCGCTTGTAGAGCACGCGGTCGGCCTGAGCGCGGGTGGCGCGCACCGCCGGGCCCTTGCTGGCGTTCAGGATGCGAAACTGAATGCCGCCGCGGTCGGTGGCGAGTCCCATGATGCCGCCCAGGGCATCGATCTCCTTGACGAGATGCCCCTTGCCGATGCCGCCGATGGCGGGATTGCAGGACATTTGGCCGATGGTATCCAGATTCTGGGTCAGAAGCAGCGTGCGCACGCCCAGACGCGCGGCGGCCAGGGCCGCCTCCACGCCGGCATGCCCGCCGCCGACCACGATGACGTCGTAATTTTCCTTCACAAGCTCACCTCCCCGCCCCGTGGGCGGAGACCACCAAATCGCCGCATTTTACCTCAAGTGGCGGGCACTTAGCCAAGTCTCCCGGCCCGCCAGCCCGCGCGCGACGCACGCGCAGACCGGCGACTGCATTTTGCAACCAAGTCGATTGCAAAGTGCAGCCGCCAGCGATCCGAATTGATCAAATCATTCAGGTGCCATCAGCCGCTGGGCCATGGCATGCATATTGCTGAAATCCCGGGCCAACAACCGAATCGAAATTCGGCGCCATCCATAACAGCGGGAGGAGAAATGTCCAAGCTTTTGCTGAAAGTCGTTTTCCTGGCACTGGCCGGCGGTCTCGTGACCGGCTGCGCCAGCACCGAGACCGCCAAGAACCCGGGCTCCAATCCCCAGGCAGCGGCCGCGCAGGCCGCCGCGTCCAAGTACGTCGCCATTCCCAAAAACAAGGACAACGATCTGCGTCTGTTTTATGCCGACGGGCGGCTGGTCAAGGGCGCCGACGCCCTGGCCAGGATGAACACGGATGCCGACGTGGTCCTGTGGCTGGCGGGCAACCAGTTCTTCGCCATGGAGGAGGTGGTCCGCGCCTTCCAGAAGCAGCACCCCGGCATCGACGTGGGCGTGATCACCCTGCCACCGGGGTTGATCCTCAAGGCCATTCAAGCGGGCGGCTGGACCTACGGCGGCAAGGACTACCCCGGCCAGCCGGACGTCTACGCCTCCGTCAACCTGGGCCATCTGAAGACACTCAAGCAGGCCGGCCTGATGGATCAGTACAAGATCTACATGCACAACGAGCTGCAGATCATGACGGCCAAGGGCAACCCGAAGAACATCAAGAGCATCAAGGACCTGGCCCGTGCCGACGTGCGCGTGTCCAATCCCAATCCGGTGAACGAAGGCATCATGCAGTTCTACGCCAAGAAGGTGCTGCAGCGCCACGGCATCTACGACCAGCTCGCCGCCGGCAAGGAGTGCGTCGCCTGCCAGACCACGCCGAACCACTACTTCACCGCGGTCCATCACCGCGAGACGCCGGAGCGCATCCGCGCTGGCACCTCCGACGCCGGCATCGTCTGGAAGACCGAAGTGCTGGAAGCCATGCGCGAGGGTCACGCCATCGAGGGCGTCACCCTACCGCCCGAGGACAGCCTGCGCAACGAGGTATCCTACGCCATCGGCATGCTGAGCAACAGCAAGCACCAGGATGCGGCGATGAAGTACCTGAGCTTCCTGGCCACTCCCGCGGGTCAGGCCGCCTATGCCAAGTACGGCTTCGTCAACGCTTCACCCGAGGAGCTGAAGCTCAAGCCGATTTCCGGCTGACGGCACCGCGCCAGCTGCGAGATTTTCCCATGCCACCGCGCCGGGCCCTGATGCCCGGCGCGGTGCTGCTCAGCTTGCTTTTTCCCGATCAGCATCTATTTTGCACCTCAATCCCAATAATAATTCGGCGGCTCGCACGCCTAGAGCGACCAAGCGCCGCTCTCGTGTTGCGCACAGACATGCTTGGATTCCTCCCCCGACAAGTGCTCCATACCTGCGGCTGGCCTTATGCCTGCGCCGTGCTCCTGACTGCCGCGGCTGCGCTGGCTGTGTGGCTTTGGCTGCCCAGCGCCCCCCTCCTCCTCTTCCTGTCCGGCACCCTGTTGAGCGCCTTGCTGGGCGGCCGCGGCCCCGGCGCGCTGGCGCTGGCGCTGAGCCTGCCGCTGCTGATGCAGACCAGCCTGCCGCGGGATCCCGCGGACTGGAACACCGCCCTTCTGCTGCGCCTGGGTACCTATGTCCTGCTCAGCGTCTTTTGCATTGTCCTGATGCATCGCCTGCGTTGGACACTCCAGGAGAAGCAGGCGCAGCGGTCGGCGGAAAGCTTCCTGGCCGAGGCCGGGGCCGTGCTGGTGGCCTCCCTGGACTTCGAAACCGCCCTGCGGCAACTCGCCCGCCTGGCAGTCACCCACTTTTCCGACTGGTGCCTGGTGACCGTGGTGGAGCCGGACCGCAGCCAGCCGGTCCTGGCCATCGCCGGCAAGGAGCCCGGACATGAAGCCTGGACGCAGCGCCTGGAACAGACTTTCCGCATCGATGCGCAAGGGCGCTACGGCAGCGGCAAGGCCATCGCCACGGGCAAGCCGATCCTGATCGAGCACTTCACCGACGAGCACCTGGCGATCCTGGCGCCGGACCCCGAGCAGTTCGCGCTGTTCAAGCGCATGCAAAATCACTCCTACCTGACCGTGCCGATGCTGGCGCGCGGCCGGATCCTCGGCTCCATCGCCTTCGGCCTGTCCACGGCGCAGCGCCGCTTCGGCCAGCGCGACGTCATTCTGGCCGAGGAGTTGGCCCGGCGGGCGGCGCTGGCGGTCGACAACGCCCTCCTGTACCGCCAGGCCCGCGAGGCGGAGAACGCCCTGCGCGACAGCGAGCGGGCCCTGCGCCGTGCCTACGCCTTCCGTGAGCAGGTGATGGAAAGCGCCAGACACTCCATTTTCGCGCTCGATCTCGAGGGCCGCTTCGTGCTGCTCAACCGGGCCGGAGCCGCCATCGCCGGCTACGCCGTCGAGGAACTGCTCGGCCGGCCCTTCGCCGCGCTCTTCTCGCCCGCGACAGCAGCCCCCTTGAGCGCCCTCTTCGAGCAAATCATTCAGCAGGCCGTGACCGTCACCGATCATGAGGTGATGCTCACCCGCAAGGACGGCACCCAGCGGCTCATCTCCGTGAGCGCCTCGCCGCTCTACGAAGATGGGCGCGTCATTCACATCGTGGGCACGGCGGAAGACGTCACCGACCGCAAGGAAACCGAGCGGCGCCTGGCCCACCTGGCCCATTGCGACACCCTGACCGGCTTGCCCAACCGGGCCCTGCTCCAGGACCGTCTGGAGCACGCGCTGGCCCACGCCAAGCGCCACGGCCGCCAAGCCGCCGTGCTCTTCCTGGACCTGGACGGTTTCAAGCAGGTGAACGATGTACTGGGCCACGCGGCGGGCGACGAGTTGCTCAGGCAGATCGCCGAGCGCTTGCGGGAAGCGGCGCGGGAGGACGATACGGTGGCGCGCCTGGGCGGCGATGAATTCGTGATCCTCCTGGAAGAGGTCATGCACGAGGCCGAAGCCGCCGAGATCGCGCAGCGCCTGCTGGCGGCTTTGGCCGAGCCGATCACTCTGATGGGCCGCGAGGTCCAGGTCACCAGCAGCATCGGCATCACCCTCTACCCGCGCGATGGCGAGAACGCGCCGGCCCTGCTCAAGCACGCCGACAGCGCCATGTACCGCGCCAAGCGGCAGGGCCGCAACAAATTCCAGTTCTTCACCACGGCCGCGGTGCCATTGCCGGGCGATTACGCGGAAACCGTCTAGCGCGGCCGGTCCGTTACTTGCCGATGCAGAACCGGCTGAAGATCTCGCCGAGCAGTTCATCGGCGCTGACCTGTCCGGTGATCTCCCCCAGGGCCTCGCCGCCCTCGCGCAAATCCTCGGCCACCAGTTCCAGGCCGCTGCGGGCACCGAGATTGACGGTGGCGCTATGCAGGGCGGCCTGGCAGCGGCGCAGGGCGTCCTGATGACGGGCGCGGGCGCTGAAGAGGCCGTCGCTTTCGCCGCCGTAGCCCAGCAGCGCCTTGATGCGGGCGCGCAACGCATCGAGGCCGGCGCCGGTGCGGGCGGAGACGGCCAGCGCATCCGTCGGCAACGCCGGCGGCGCGGCGAGCAGGTCGATCTTGTTGAAAAGCATCAGCACCGGCGGCGCGGCGCCATCGGGCTGCGCCAGGGCGTCGCGGATGGCGGCGTCCTCGGGGCCGAAGCCCTGGCCGGCGTCGACCACCAGCAAGCAGAGATCCGCTTCCCGCGCCGCCCGCCAGGCGCGCTCGATGCCCAACTGCTCCACCCGGTCGGCGTCCGCGCGGATGCCGGCGGTGTCGATGATGTGCAGCGGCAGGCCGTCGATCTGGATGTGCTCGCGCAAGAGGTCGCGGGTGGTGCCGGGGATGTCGGTGACGATGGCCGCTTCCAGGCCGGCCAGGGCGTTGAGCAGGCTCGACTTGCCGGCATTGGGCCGGCCCGCCAGCACCACGCGCGCCCCCTCGCGCAGCAAGGCGCCCTGCCCCGCCGCCGCCTGCAGCGCCTGAATCTGCTCCGCAAGGCCCCGCAAGCGTTCGGCCACCTGCCCGGCGCCCAGCAGATCCAATTCCTCGTCGGGAAAATCGATGGCCGCCTCCACATAGGCGCGCAGTTCCAGCAGCGCGCCGTGGAGACGCTCGACCGCCCGGGAAAACTGCCCCTCCAGGCTGCGGCTGGCGGCGCGGGCCTGGACCGCGCTCTGGGCATCGATGAGATCGGCCACCGCCTCGGCCTGGGCCAGGTCCAGCTTGCCGTTCAAAAAGGCGCGCTCGCTGAACTCGCCGGCGCGGGCGGCGCGCGCCCCCAGCGCCAGGATGCGGGCCAGCAGCAGCTCCATGACCACCGGCCCGCCGTGGCCCTGCACCTCGATCACATCCTCGCCGGTGAAGCTCCGGGGTCCCTGGAAATAGAGCAGGATGCCGCTGTCGAGGATCTGGCCGGCCTCGTCCCGGAAAGTGGCGAAATAGGCGCGGCGCGGCTCGATGCGCTTGCGCCCGCTCAAGGCACGGGCGATGGCCAGGGCCGCCGGCCCGGAAACGCGGATCACCCCCACCCCGCCGCGACCGGGCGGGGTGGCAATGGCGGCGATGGTGTCGGCGGCGCGGTACATGATGGGTGGAGAATGACGAGTGATGGGTCCCATAGGGTGGGGTGCGTGTCGGGCGGTGTCAAGGGTGTGGGTGTGGGTGTGGGTGTGGGTGTGGGTGTGGACGCGCCGCTCCGCAACCCGACAAGCGGGACGGCATGCCGCCAGCCAGGCGGCGCTTACGGTTGATTCATGCAAGGGATCCAGGAGGAAAGCGCGGGATCGCGCAGGGCGGGCCCTCGCCCTCTCTCGGAGGGAAAGGGTGTGTGGCGCGTGCACAGCAGGGTAGGAGCGGGCTTGCCCGCGATAACGGTGCCGCTCGACCAACCCGATCGCGGGCAAGCCCGCTCCTACCAGCAGGGGCAGCGTCACGGCCGCGCGAACCGACGGGCATCGCCCACGCTAGCCCCTCACCCCGCACGTCCTCAAAGGGAGCGGTATCCGGGCCGGCAGCTTGGCTCGCAGGAGCGGACTGGCCCACATGGCTCGCTAACCGACCCGGCGGATCGAGAGCCGGCTCGCTCCTACATTGTCGGCGGCGCCGACTACGCCGCCTGTTCCACCACCTTGTGCGTGATGTACCACTGCTGGCCGATGGAGATGAGGTTGTTGACCAGCCAATACAGCACCAGACCAGCCGGGAAGAAGGCGAAGAACACGGTGAAGATCACCGGCAGCAGGTACATGACTTTCTGCTGGATGGGGTCCATGGGCGCCGGATTGAGGCGCTGCTGCAGGATCATGCTGATGCCCATGAGAATGGGCAGCACGAAGAAGGGGTCCTTGGCCGACAAGTCCTGGATCCACAGCATGAAGGGCGCCTGGCGCAGCTCCACGCTCTCCAGCAGCACCCAGTACAGGGCGATGAAAACGGGGATCTGCACCACGATGGGCAGGCAGCCGGCCAGCGGGTTGATCTTCTCCGTCTTGTAGAGCTCCATCATGGCCTCGCCCAACTTCTGCCGGTCGTCCTTGTAGCGCTCGCGCAGCTTGGTCATCTTGGGCTGCAGCTTGCGCATGTTGGCCATGGACTTGTAGCTGGCGCCGGACAGGGGGAAGAACAGCAGCTTGACCACCACGGTCAGCAGGATGATGGCGATGCCCCAGTTGCCGAAGATCTTGTGGAACCAGGACAGCAGCTGGAACAGGGGTTGGCCGATCACCGTCAGCCAGCCGTAGTCCACCGAGCGGTTGAGGCCGCGATCCAGGGCGCCGAGGACGTCCTGCTCCTTGGGCCCGATGAAGAGCTGCTGGGCCACGCTCACCTGCTGGCCCGGGCCGAGCAGCGGCAGGGGCTGCATCGCGCCGCTGACGTAGTAGCCGTCGCCGGTGGCGCGCGCGTAGATCTGGCTCGGCTGGTTCTGGGGCGGCAGCACCGCGGACAGGAAATAGTGGTCCATGAGGCCGGCCCAGCCGTTGCGGATCTGCATCTGGGCGGGCTTTTCGTTCAGCGCTTCGAACTTTTCCTTGATGAAGTCGCCGTCGCGGTAGAGCACGGCGCCGGTGAAGACGGGCAGGAACATGGAACCCTGGGTGCTGCCGTCGCGCATGAACTGGTTGTAGACCTGCCCCTGCCAGGGCTGGCTGCCCTGGTTGACCAGCTCGTAGCGCTGATCGATGAGATAGCTGCCGCGCCGGAAGGTCAGCACCTTGTCCACCTGCAGATCGCCTGCGCGGCCGCGCAGGCGCACTTCGACGGCGTTCTGGCCGGGCTGCAGGCGGTAGCTGGCGGCGTCACTGCTGAACATGACCGGCGCGGCCGCGGCGCCCGGGCTCAGCAGGCCGCTTTGCTGCAGCCACAGCCGGTTGGATTTGGCCGCCAGGAGCTGCACCGGCTGCTCGGAGCCCACCCGCTCGGGATAGGCTTTCAGGGCCAGCCGGCGGATGTCGCCGCCAAGCTTGTCGATCTCGATGCGGTACAGATCCGTTTCCACCTGGATGCGGCCGCCCGAGGCCGTCAGCTGCGGTGCCGTGCCCGCGGGCGGCAACCCGACCTGCGGCGCTGCCGGTGCCGGCACCGGGCTCGCCGGCGCGCTCGCGGCGGGTGCGCTGGTCTGCGCCACGGGTGCCGGCTGCCGCTGTGCGTTCCAGGACTGGAACAGCAGCAGGACGATGATGGACAGGGCGACGGCAAGCAGGGTTTTTTGCGGATCCATGGATAGCCTATCGAGCGAACATGAAATTAAGGTACGGGATCAACGCCACCCGGATGCCAGGGATGGCAACGGCCGATGCGCCGCAGCGCCAGCCAGCCGCCCTTGAGTGCGCCATGACGCTGCAAGGCCGTCAGGGCATAGTGGGAACAGGTCGGATGGAAGCGGCAGCGGGGCGCCAGGTACGGGCTCACCACGATCTGGTAAAAACGGATCAGGAGAATCAAAAGATGCCGCATACACGGAGCCTGCTCAAGCGACCAGCGGGAATTCTGCCACGCTTTGCGTTTTTTTAGAAACTTTCCCGCGGGCCGTGGCGGTCGGCCGGCTCAACGTGGCTTCGGGGGCTGCGGCAGCAGGGCCTCTTCCAGGCGCTGCCGGGCCAAGTCGAGGGTCAACGCCCGCGCCCCGGCCCGCGCCACCACCACCACGTCCACCGCCGGCCAGCGCGCCTGCTCCAGGCGGAAGGCCTCGCGCAGCAGGCGCTTGATGCGGCCGCGCAGCACCGCCTTGCCGACCTTGCGGCTGACGGCCATGCCCAGGCGCGGCCCAGCCTCGGCGTTGGGCAGGACGTAGATGACGAATTCGGGACTGTAGGTTTTGCGCCCCTGGGCGAAGACCCGCTGGAAGTCGGCGCTCTTGAGCAGGCGCCGGGATTTCGGGAATCCCTGTCCCGCGCGAGCCTGGGCCGGAGCGTCTGCCATGTCGCCGCCTGCCGCACCGGGCGGGCGCAGCGCCGCCGTGCAGGCCGTCAAGCGCTGCGACCCGCATGCACGGGCAGCGACACCACTGCGCGAACCTTAGACGGCCAGCCGGGCGCGGCCCTTGGCGCGGCGACGCTTGAGCACCAGACGACCGGCGCGGGTCGCCATGCGGGCGCGGAAACCGTGGGTACGCTTGCGGTGCAGGACGCTGGGCTGAAAAGTGCGTTTCATGTCGAATTATCCTAGTTGATCCAGTGGGCCTTCGGAAAGCGGACGATTGCTCCGAAAGGGCGGATAAGTTACGCAGCCACCGACATAAAGTCAACCCGCGCGGGCCGGGACGAGACTGGCGAGCGGGGCCCGCCTGGGATAGACTTAGTGATCCGCTTCCAGCGCTCGAACGACCGAGAAACGATGTCTACCATCCTGTCCGATACTGATCTTTGGGTTCAGTGTCTGAATCAGCTGCAGACGGAACTGTCCGTCCAGCAGTACAACACCTGGATCCGGCCGCTGCAGGGCCAGGCGGAGCCCGGACGGCTTCTGCTGGTCGCCCCCAATGCCTTCGTGCGCAACTGGGTGCGCGACCGCTTCCTGGAGCGCATCCGCGCCATCGTCGACGGCCTCAGCCAGGGCAGCGTCGGCGTGGAGTTGATCATCGACGAGGGCGTCAACGGCGGTCCGGTCATCAAGGCCGCGCCGGCCCCGCGCGCGCCCGCCGCGGCACGACGCAGCGCCGCCACTCCCGCACCCGCCGCCGAGGACAGCCCCAAGGCCGCGCCGGCCGCCGGCGGCTTCCAGCCCAACCTGAATCCGGCCTTCACCTTCGACACCTACGTGGAAGGCAAGTCCAACCAGCTCGCCATCGCCGCCGCCAAGCAGGTCGGCGCCAATCCGGCGCTGTCCTACAATCCGCTCTACATCTACGGCGGCGTCGGCCTGGGCAAGACCCACCTGATGCACGCGGTGGGCAACCAGATGCTGGCCAACAACCCCAACGCGCAGATCCTCTACCTGCATTCCGAGCGCTTCGTCAGCGACATGGTGCGCGCCCTCCAGCACAACAGCATCAACGACTTCAAGAAGCGCTACCGCAACCTGGACGCCCTGCTCATCGACGACATCCAGTTCTTCGCCGGCAAGGACCGCACCCAGGAGGAATTTTTCCATACCTTCAACGCCCTGTTCGAGGGCCAGCGCCAGATCGTCATCACCTGCGACCGCTACCCGAAGGAGATCGACGGCCTGGAGGAGCGCCTGCAGTCCCGCTTCGGCTGGGGCCTGACCGTCGCCATCGAACCGCACGAGCTGGAGACGCGCATGGCCATCCTGCTGCGCAAGGCCGAGCTGGACGGCATCGATCTGCCCGAGGAGGTGGGCTTCTTCATTGCCCAGAAGATCCGCTCCAACGTGCGCGAGCTGGAAGGCGCCCTGCGCCGGGTGCTGGCCCATGCCCGCTTCACCAACCGGCCCATCGATCTGAACCTGGCCAAGGATGCCCTGCGCGACCTCATCGACATCCAGAACCGCCTGATCAGCATCGACAACATCCAGAAGACGGTGGCCGAGTACTTCAAGATCCGCGCCTCCGACATGCAGTCCAAGCGGCGCAACCGCCAGGTGGCGCGACCGCGGCAGATCGCCATGGCCCTGGCCAAGGAGCTCACCAACCACAGCCTGCCGGAGATCGGCGAGGCCTTCGGCGGCCGCGACCACACCACGGTGCTGCACGCCTGCCGGCAGGTGGGCAGCCTGCGCAAGCAGGACCCGCGCATCAACGAGGACTACCAGAACCTCCTGCGGACGCTGAGCTCATGAAAGCTGTCGACAAGGCCGCCGCAACCCTGGGCAGGAATTGTGGATAAGCCGGCCGCCCGCCGACGGGCTACACTTATCCACATTCCACGCACAATCGCTCCAGATGGGCCGGGCGTACTTGCTCACAAAGTAAACGGATGGACAACGGATTGAATAAACGATGAAAAGGCAACTTGTCCACAGGACGGGCGCCGACTAACAGCTTTAAGACACAGAAAAACAAAAAAACAAAACCATTAAACCTATTGAGGGCAAACATGGAGTTCCAGACCAAGCGCAGCGCCTTGCTCAAACCCCTCCAGGCCGTGGTCGGCGTCGTGGAGAAACGCCAGACCCTGCCCATTCTCGGCAACCTCCTGCTGTCCGCCCAAAGCGACACCCTGCAGCTCACGGGCACGGACCTGGAGCTGGAAATGCAGAGCACCCTGACCGTGACGGTCAACAAGCCGGGCACCAGCACCATTCCGGCGCGCAAGTTCTTCGACATCTGCCGCAGCCTGCCCGAGGACGCCGAGATCCAGGTCAGCATCGACGGCGACAAGGGCGTGGTGCGCTCCGGCCGCTCGCGCTTCACCCTGCAGAGCCTGCCGGCGGCCGACTTCCCGGCCATGGACCGCAAGGGCGAAAAACTCAGCGGCCGCATCGAGCAGCAGGCCCTCAAATTCGCCCTGGACCGCACCGCCATGGCCATGGCCCAGCAGGATGTGCGCTACTACCTGAACGGCCTGCTGCTGGAATGCCATCCCGAACGCATCCGCTGCGTGGCCACCGACGGCCACCGCCTGGCCCTGGCCGAAGCCGACGCCGCGAGCAACGCCGCGCAGCCCCTGCAGGTCATCGTGCCGCGCAAGGGCGTGCTGGAACTGCAGCGCCTGCTGGAGAACAACGACGAGGAGGTGCAGTTCGCCATCGGCGACAACTTCCTGCGCGTCAGCCGCAGCGATCTCGTCTTCACCTCCAAGCTGGTGGACGGCCGCTTCCCCGACTACGAGCGCGTCATCCCGCGCACCCACGACCAGCAGCTGGTGGTCGAGCGCGAAGCCCTGCGCGGCGCCCTGCAGCGCGTGGCCATCCTGTCCAGCGAGAAGTTCCGCGCCGCCCGCCTGCACCTCTTGCCGGACCAGCTCTGCGTCAGCGCCCACAACGTGGAGCAGGAGGAAGCCGAGGAGTACCTCGCCGCCCAGTATCAGGGCGCGGAGATGGAAATCGGCTTCAACATCCACTATTTGATTGATGCAGTGAACTCTTTATCGGATACTATGGTCCAAATACTGCTTAAGGACCCGAGCAGCAGCGGGCTGGTCCGGGCGCTGGACAAAGAGCAGCCCTTGTACGTCGTCATGCCCATGCGGCTGTAAAGCCCGTTAATGCACTTGGAGCTCGTCCACATCCAGAACCTGCGATGTCTGAAAGACATACGCTTCCAGCCCAATCGCCGGTTGAACTGGTTGATCGGCGACAACGGCCAGGGCAAGACCAGCCTCCTGGAAGGCCTCTTCATCCTCGCCACCGGCAACAGCTTCCGTGACCGCGGCGAAAACCTCATCCGCCTGGGCGAAACCCAGCTGCTGGTCTTCGGCGAAGTGAGCAACGCCCACGAGCAGCATCGCATCGGCGTCATGCGCGACAAGCAGCAGCGCGTCATCAAGATCGATGGCGACTATGCCGACAGCGCCTGGCCCTTGCTGGAGATCCTGCCCATGCTGGCGATCACGGCGGAAAACAGCCAGTTGCTGGCCGACTCGCCGCAGATGCGCCGGCGCCTGCTGGACTGGGGCCTGTTTCACGTGGAACCGCGCTACGGCGAACTGCTGCGCGGCTTCCGGCGCGCCCTGAAGCAGCGCAACGCCTGGCTCAAAGCCCAGGAGCGCGGTCCCAATCCCTGGGACCGGCCCTTCCTGGACTACGCCACCGAGATCCAGGCCCTGCGCAGCCACTATGTGGAGGCGCTGCTGCCCGATTTCGTCGCCATGCTGGACACCCTGACCGGCCAGCCCATGGACGAGGCGAGCCTCGGGCTGGCGTCCGGCTGGGCGCGGCAGCGCAGCCTGGCGGAGGCGCTGCAGCAGGACCACGGGCGCGATCTGGCCGCCGGCTTCACCCACAGCGGCCCGCACCGGGCGGACCTGCGCT
Organism: Thermithiobacillus tepidarius DSM 3134; assembly: GCF_000423825.1. Classification (NCBI taxonomy): domain Bacteria; kingdom Pseudomonadati; phylum Pseudomonadota; class Acidithiobacillia; order Acidithiobacillales; family Thermithiobacillaceae; genus Thermithiobacillus; species Thermithiobacillus tepidarius. The sequence goes on along the minus strand of NZ_AUIS01000021.1, from coordinate 4,574 downwards.
TCGCCTGGAAGGACCTGCCGGCCAGCACCATCCTGTCGCGCGGCCAGATCAAGCTCTGGTCCCACGCCTTCCGCCTGGCGCAGCTGCGTTACCTGCACGCGCAACGCGGCCTGCAGGCGGTGGTGCTGCTCGACGATTTCGGCGCGGAACTGGATCCCCGCGCCCGGGAGCAACTCCTGCAGGTGCTCCTGGACCTGGATTTGCAAGTGTTCGCGACGGTGACCCACAAAACCCAGATTCCGGCCGGCAGCCCGCCCGAGGCGGCGTACTTCCGGCTGGAAGCGGGCGAAATTCAATTGATTGAAGGAAAAGCGGCATGAAGCAGCAAGCACAAGCTTACGATTCCTCCAGCATCAAGGTTCTGCGCGGCCTGGACGCGGTGCGCAAGCGCCCCGGCATGTACATCGGCGACACCGATGACGGCACCGGCCTGCACCACATGGTCTTCGAGGTGGTGGACAACGCCATCGACGAGGCGCTGGCCGGCTACGCCAACCTGGTGACCGTCACCATCCACGCCGACGATTCGGTGAGCGTGAGCGACAACGGCCGCGGCATCCCGGTGGACATCCACCCGGAGGAAGGCCGTTCCGCCGCCGAGGTGATCATGACCGTGCTGCATGCCGGCGGCAAATTCGACGACAACGCCTACAAGGTTTCCGGCGGCCTGCACGGCGTCGGCGTGTCGGTGGTCAACGCCCTGTCCGAGTGGCTGCAGCTCTCCATCCGCCGCAACGGCAATCTCTACACCCAGGAATACCGCCACGGCGACCCGGTCGCCCCGCTGGCGGTGACCGGCACCAGCAAGCACACCGGCACCACGGTGCAGTTCAAGCCGTCGTCCGAGACCTTCTCCGACACGGTCTTCCACTACGAGATCCTGGCCAAGCGCCTGCGCGAGCTGGCCTTCCTGAACTCGGGCGTGAAGATCGAGCTCAAGGACGAGCGCAGCGGCAAGCAGGAAACCTTCGCCTACGAAGGCGGCATCAAGGCCTTCGTGGAGCACCTGAACCGCAACAAGACGCCCATCCACCACCACGTCATCTCGGTCAACAGCCAGAAGGACGGCGTGCAGGTGGAAGTGGCGATGCAGTGGAACGACTCCTACCAGGAGGCCGTCTACTGCTACACCAACAACATCCCGCAGTCCGACGGCGGCACCCACCTAGCCGGCTTCCGCGGCGCGCTGACCCGCACCTTGAACGCCTACATGGAACGCGAGGGCATCCTGGCCAAGAGCAAGGTGAGCCCCACCGGCGACGACGCCCGCGAGGGCCTGACCGCGGTGCTGTCGGTCAAGGTGCCGGATCCCAAGTTCTCCTCGCAGACCAAGGAAAAGCTGGTTTCCAGCGAAGTGCGGCCGGTGGTGGAATCGCTGGTGAGCGACGCCTTCGCCACCTTCCTGGACGAGAACCCGCGCGACGCCCGCGCCATCGTCGACAAGATCATCGAGGCGGCCCGCGCCCGCGAGGCGGCGCGCAAGGCGCGCGAGCTGACCCGGCGCAAGGGCGCGCTGGACGTGGCCAACCTGCCCGGCAAGCTGGCCGACTGCCAGGAGCGCGACCCGGCCCAGTCCGAGATCTACCTGGTGGAGGGCGACTCCGCCGGCGGCTCGGCCAAGCAGGGCCGCGACCGCCGCTTTCAGGCCATCCTGCCCCTGAAGGGCAAGATCCTGAACGTGGAGCGCGCGCGCTTCGATCGCATGCTCTCCTCGGAGGAGATCGGCACGCTGATCACCGCGCTCGGCACCGGCATCGGCAAGGACGACTTCGATCCGGCCAAGCTGCGCTACCACCGCATCATCATCATGACCGATGCCGACGTGGACGGCAGCCACATCCGCACCCTGCTGCTGACCTTCTTCTACCGGCAGATGCCGGCGCTGATCGAGAACGGCTACGTCTACATCGCCCAGCCGCCGCTCTACAAGATCAAGCGCGGCAAGAGCGAGCGCTACATCAAGGACGACGGCGAGCTCGGCGCCTACCTGCTGGAAAGCGCCCTGGACAACGCCCAGTTCATCCCGGCCGAAGGCCAGGCGCCGCTCAAGGGCAAGACCCTGGAGAACATGGCCCGCCAGTACCAGATCGTCGAAGCGCTGGTCAACCGCCTGGCGCGGCGCTATCCGCCGGCGGTGCTGTGGCAGATGGCCTATCTGCCCGAGTTCACCCCGGCCGCCCTGCAGGATGCCGCGCAGGCCAAGCCCTTCGTCGAGGAACTGGTGGCGCGCCTGAACGCCCGGCGCACCGCCGACGAGCAGTTCAGCGGCGAGTGGCGGCAGGACGAGGCCGACGGCGAGGGCCGCATCTTCGTCACCCGCCGCATCCACGGCGCCCAGCAGCGGGCCATCTTCGACACCGAGTTCCTGCAAAGCGGCGAATACCGCAAGCTGCACCAGTTCGGTGCCCAGGTGGAGGGTCTCCTGGGCAGCGGCGCCTACGTGCAGCGCGGCGAGCGCAGCCGCGAGGTGCAGAGCTTCCGCGAAGCCATCACCTGGCTGATCGAGGAAGCCAAGCGCGGCCAGACCATCCAGCGCTACAAGGGCCTCGGCGAGATGAATCCCGAGCAGCTCTGGGAGACCACCATGGACGCCGCCAACCGCCGCCTGCTCAAGGTCACCATCGAAGACGCCATCTCCGCCGACGAGATCTTCAGCACCCTCATGGGCGATGCCGTGGAGCCGCGGCGGGCGTTCATCGAGCAGAATGCGCTGCAGGTGTCGCGATTGGATGTGTGAGGCTGGTGGTTCATTTTGAACTCGATGATCCCCTCACTGCGCTGCAATGAGGGGATTTTTCATGAACGGAAACGAAGATCGGACACCCGCATTGTGTGGTTGCGCGTATCGACATGTTCGGCGAATACCTGACTGCGCTACCCGATTGACGGGCACCGGCGTTGTGCCTACAGTCGGGGTATTCGAGCAAGAATGAGGTTCCGCGCATGAAACCGTCTGTTGCTCTTCAACGGCACCGCGAGGCCATTCGGCAGATCGTCGAGCGTCATCACGCCAGGAACCCTCGCGTCTTCGGCTCCGTGCTCCACGGGCAGGACACCGATGGCAGTGATCTGGACATCCTCGTCGACACTACTGAGGAAACCTCGCTTTTCGACATTGGCGCCATCCGGGTCGAACTGACGGAACTCCTGGGGGTGGAGGTCGACGTGCTGACACCCGGAGCGCTGCCGGACAGGTGGAAAATGGACGTGCTGAATGAGGCGCGGGCGGTGTGAGCCGGCGGGACGAACTGGCCCTGCGAGACTACCTGGAGCATATCCAGCAGGCCATCGGCCGTATTCAGCGATATTTGGCCGGTATCGACCGCGCCGCATTCCTGGCCAACGAAGAGAAGCAGGACGCGGTGATCCGCAACCTGGAGATCATCGGCGAGGCGGCCGGCAACATCCAGCGCCACTTCCCGGATTTCGCTACGCGCTATCCGGACTTCCCGCTCAAAGCCGCTTACGGCACGCGCAATGCGCTGGCGCACGGCTACTTCAAGGTGGATCTGGACGTCGTCTGGCGAACCGTGGCGCGTGATCTGCCGCTGCTCGGAGCTCAGGTTGGCAACGTGATGCAAGCACTCGGCCACGGCAATGCGTTGCCTTCCTCCTGAATGGGTGACCTATCGACTCTGGCGTGGCTGATCGAAAGCGGAACTCTCTCACCGCAACCCCTCACGGGTTGCGGACACCTCAAACACCAAAATTCGCCCATTTGTAGCATTTAGATCCAGTTAAGGCCGCAAAATTACTTTCATTCTGCATTTCACGCGGATTAACAGCGTAATGCCGGCTGCCATTTTCATGAAGCCACAAGCGGCGACAACCAAAATAATGCCGATGACAAAACCCCAAACCCCCAAACCCCGTAGAACAGGTTCCGAAAGCCCTGCGCCAGCGTGGCGCCGGCGTCGCCCGCCGCCCAGGCCGGCTCGATCGCGCCTACCAAGAGGGTGAGAGAGAACAGGAAGGTGAAGGCGATCCGCGCCCAGACCACCTCCTTGCAGTTGGCCAGATCGGCCGCTTCCTGGGCCAGCAGCACGGCTCGGGCACGCAGTGTCTTGATGCTATCCATGGTTTCTCCTTTATGGTTTCGCTTGTCCAAGGGGCCGGCTCTCCGGCCCGCGGGCGGGACGGTATTCGCCCCTCCCTATATAGAAGGGTGGGGTTTGAAGCGGATTTTGCGGATTCTTTGGGGGTGGTTCGTAGGGGTTGAAAATTTTCTTGCGGCAGCTAGCTTCTGCGGTACAGTAGCTTCAGGCTCAGATAACGGTCTGGGCAGAACCAAGTCCAAAGAAGGGAGATCCCATGATGAAGCAGATCCACAAGACCCTCGTGCTGGCCGGCAGCCTCGCCGCCCTGCTGTCCCTCGGCGGCTGCGCCACCACCGCGCTGGTGGACGGCGGGCGCGGTGCCGTGCTGCCCGACCAGGCCACGGTGCAGAACGAGCTGCAGGGCCGCGCCTTCACCCTGGGGCGGGTGTACCTGGACATCACCAAGCCCACCGACAAGTCCTCCCACGTGCTGCCGGACGACGCCTACGTGAAGCTGCTGCGCAGCCAACTGGAGAC
>NZ_AUIS01000020.1 GCF_000423825.1 Thermithiobacillus tepidarius DSM 3134 | reverse complement strand
CTTGCCGGCCCACGGCGGATCGACCTGGCGGACGCTGCCATCGGGCAGCTTTACCCGGGGGACACGCACTTCCAGGAAGCACTCGTGCTGGAAGAAGTTCAGGTGCCGGTAACGCTTGGCGACGGTGTCGTGAACCGGATGCTGGCCCTCCACGCCAGCCAGCGCGAAGCGGCTGCCGGCGATGAAGTCCACCCGGATGGTGAGCGTCTTGGCCGCCAAATCGAAGTCCGCGCCCGTCACCTGCCACGGCGGAGAGACCCCCAAGGCAGCCTCAAACAGCTTGTCAGTCATACCCGATCCCGTACCTGCTCAGGTCCAGCTTACCCACTCGAAATTGAAAAGAGGCCGATTTTTCAGAGTGTAGCCTGACTCGCCCCCAACGCTCGGGTTGATCACGCCGCCAGTCGCAACCCGCCGCTATGCGGCGGCGCCACCTATTGCCGGAGAAAGCGATGAATGCGCATATCAGCAATGCCAAACTGTACGATGCAGAAATCCTGATCGACGAAAGCCATCCCCTGCCGCTTTTTGTCGGCTGTTCCTTCTACAACTGCCGCATCACCGTGCGCCCCGGCCAAAGCGCGGCGTGCTTCCGGGATTGCCTGTTCCACGGTTGCAGCTACGACGGCTTGGAGCGGGTCGCGGACAACTGCCTCTTTGACGACCAGTACGCCTTGGCGGTCTGATCCGGCACGCGCATCAGCCACCGGCAGCCGCCAGTTTCAGGCGGCCGGTTCCGGTGGTGAGGCAGCGGCCTGCCATCGGCTCAGTTCAGCGTGAAGTAGAAGGTGGCGCCCTGCTCCACTGCCCCTTCGGCCCAGATGCGGCCGCCGTGGCGGGCGATGATACGCTGGATGGTAACCAGACCGATGCCGGTGCCCTCGAATTCGCTGGCGCCGTGCAGGCGCTGGAAGGCGCCGAAGAGCTTGTCGGCGTAGCTCATGTCGAAACCGGCGCCGTCGTCGCGCACGAAATAGCTGCGCTTGCCGTCCAACTGCACGGTGCCGAACTCGATGCGCGCCCGCGCGTGCTTGCCGGTGAACTTCCAGGCATTGCCCAACAGGTTCTCCAGTACGATTTGCAGCAGACGCGCATCTCCCCGAGCCACCACATTCGGCGCAATGACGAATGCCACCGACCGCTCCGGCTGGCCAGCCTGCAGCGTTTCGGCGATCTGCTGGGCCAAAGTGCTCAGGTTCACCCATTCACGGTGCATCTCGCTGCGGGTGATGCGTGACAGGTTAAGCAGGTCATCGATCAGCTGGCCCATGCGCTCGCTGGCGCACAGCACCCGCTCCAAATGCCGCCTGCCCTCTTCGTTCAGGCAGGCGGCGTGGTCGTTCAGCAAAATCTGGGTAAAGCCGTTGATGGCGCGCAGCGGCGCGCGCAGGTCGTGGGACACCGAATAGCTGAAGGATTCCAGCTCACGGTTGGCGGCCAGCAGTTCGGCCGTGCGTTCCTCCACCCGCTGCTCCAGTTCCGCATTCAGGCGCCGGATCTCCTCTTCCGCCTCCTTGCGTGCGGTGATGTCCTGCACCGTGCCGACCATGCGCAACGCCCGGCCGTCGTCGGCGTAGCTGATTTCCGCTTCCTCGTGGACGAAGCGTTCCGCGCCATCGGGCAGGATGATCCGATGATCGATCCTGAACAGCCGGTGCTCGAACAGGGCCTGCTTGAGCGCCTCCGCCAGCGAGGACTGATCCTCCGGGTGCACCGTTGCCATGAAGCTTTCATAGCTTGGATGGAAATTTTGCGCCTGCCGGCCAAAGATGCGGTAAGTCTCCTCGGACCACACCAGTTCGCCGCTGACGATATCCCAGTCCCAGCTGCCCAGCTGGGCGATCTTCTGCGCCCTGTTCAGCCGCTCCTCGCTCTTGCGCAGCGCTCTTTCTATCCGCCTGTGCTCGGTCACGTCGATGATGGTGCCGATGTAGCCGGCAAGCTCGCCGCTCGCATCCCACTCCGCCACTGCCTGGCCTAGGACCCAGGTGACCACGCCATCGCGGCGCCGGAAGCGGTATTCGGCTTTGAACGGCAGGTTCAGCCTGGCGGCCCGCTGCCACTCCGCAGACACCCACTCGCGATCATCGGGATGCAGAGCTTGCGTCCAGCCCGCGCCAGCGGCCTCTTCCAGGGTAAGATCGGCGAGTTCGCGCCAGCACTCGTTCACATAACGGTAGTTGCCTTCCGCATCCGTGTGGAAAATGCCGACCGGCGCCATTTTCGTCAGGATCTGGTAGCGTTTTTCGCTTTCCCGCAGAGCCTCCACCGCCTCCTTGCAGGAGCTGGCGCCATGCCAGGTGCCCACGATTTCCAGCGGCTTGCCCGCGGCATCCCGCAGGAGCTTGCGCTCGTCCGTCACCCACACGTAATCGCCGTTTTTATGTTGAAAGCGGTATGCCTGCGTCAGGTGGTTCTGCTCGAAGAGCAGCAATTGATGCGCGGCCACCCGGGGCTGGTCCTCGGGATGGATGCGATCCAACCACCACCTGTGGCTGCCCAGCATCTCGTGGGTATCGTAGCCGGCAATGCGGGTGATGCTCTCGCTGACCCAGACGGGCGCCACCCTGTCCTCTTCCACCCGCAGCACGTAAACGGCTGACGGACTGCCAGGGGGCGGCGGCGCTGCACCGGCGGGACGGTCCCGCAGGAGGAGGGCGGATTCCTGATTATTCTTCATGTTCGGGCCTGAACCGGTCTGACGCCGATTTGGTGCTTGCTCTCGTGCCAGCCGGCAAACGGCTGTGCGCTTCCAGCGGGTTGTCACTGCTTATGAGTAAAGATAGACGATGATTCTGCAGGTGGGGAGGTCCAGCGGACACGGCGTAACCACGGGGATGTCCGCGCGGCAACGGCGTTCGCTGGAGCGCAGGCGCCGCGCTCCCCATTTGCCATCAGGCGCGGCGATGCGGGATGGCGACAGCGCCATCCCGACGCTCAGATTTCCGCATCCGGCCTCGGCTCAGACCTGGGCCAGGAGTGCGCGCTTTTCCGCTTCCATACGCTTGCCGATCTCCTCGGCCTGCGCCGCATCCAACACCTTGCGGGCCTTTTTGAACAGCTCCTTTTCCTCCTCCTCGATGTGGTGCGTCACGTTTTCCTTCAGCACGCTCAGCTTCGCGCCCCAGCGCTCGTCGTCCTTAGGCATGGCATCTAGTTCCGTCAGAAGCGCGGACGCCACATGGTGCTCCTCGACGCCTTCAAGGACGATCTCACGGGTCTCCTCGGCTTTCTTGAGCGCGTCATAGAAGGTTTTTTCTTCCGCTTCTGAATGTGCCGTCAGTTCCTGTTTGAGCTGGGCAAAGAGCTTTTCCCGGGTTTTCACTGCGCCGTCGCCGGTCTCGTCCAGCTTGTCCAGCAGTTCGGTCACTTTCTCGTGGTCCTGCTTCAGGAGTGCATAGATGTCCACAAGGCTCCTCCTCTTGAATTGGATGGTGGCAGACCGCGTGCAACACATGGCCGGTGCGGGCGTTCTCCCGCCGTCCTGACGTGCGCTGGCGCAACTGTGCAAACGGTCCTGGAATTATTGAGGCAGGATGATGCGCATCCAAACTAACATCCGCCGCAGCCCGCAGAAATCCGGCTTAGGCAGGAAAACCGCGTCACGCCCTGACCAGCGGCAAGTCTTCCCAGCGCGTGGTGTAGGCCGGCGAGCAGCGGGCCGCCGTCCCCTGCCAGCGTTGCCGGGTGCCTTCCGCGGCAAAGCGCAGGGCGCCGCTCCCCATGCGGCGGTTGATTTCGTCCATGGCGTGCATGAGCGCCTGGGATTTCGCCGTTTCCCGCTCCCCCGCAGCGAAGAGCGTGGCCTGCGCCCCCAAAGCCGGCACGAGGTCGAGCAGCATGATGCCGGCTTTCTGGTAACGATATCCCCGCCGATAGATTTGCCTGAGCCCCAACAGGGCGTGGCGGATCAGCAGACTGGTGTCCTGGGTCGGCATCGGCAGGAGCAGGGTGGCGGCATTCTGGTAGAAAGGCTCCCCTGTATTGAATGGACTGGTGCGCACGAAAACCTGGAGCGCCTGGGCGTTGTCGCCCTGGCTCCTGAGCTTTTCCGCGGCACGGCTGGCAAAGTGGCTGATCGCCTCGGCCAGATCGCGATAGCTCGTCACCCGCACGCCGAAGGAACGCGAGGTGATGATCTGCTGGCGCGGCGGTCGGATGTCGGTCAGCGCGAGACAGGACACCCCGCGCAGCTCCCAGATGATCCGCTCCATGACCAGGCCGAAGTGCCGCCGCATGGCCGCCGGATCGCTGTCGCGCAGTTGCCGGGCGGTGGCGATGCCGCGCGCCCGCAGCCGCTCGCCCGAGCGGGCGCCGATGCCCCAGATTTCCTCCACCGCCAGATGCGCCAGGGCCGCCTCCCGGGCCTGCGGATCGCACAGATCGCAAACGCCCTGCCGCAGCAGATCCCGCTTGGCCAAAGCATTGGCAGCTTTGGCCAGGGTCTTGCTGGGCGCGATGCCGACGGACACCGGAATGCCGGTCCATTGGCGCACGGTACGGCGGATGTGCCGGCCCAACTCGCTCAGCTCCTGAGCACCCAGACCCCGCAGATCCAGAAAGGCCTCGTCGATGGAGTAGACCTCCAGACGCGGCACCAGCCCGGCCAGCACCGCCATCACCCGCCGCGACATGTCGCCATAGAGGGCGTAGTTGGAGGAAAATACGGCCACGTCGTGCCGCTCGACGATCCGACGCACCTTGAAAAAGGGCGCACCCATGGAAATGCCCAGAGCCTTGGCTTCGTTGGAACGGGCGATGACGCAGCCATCGTTGTTGGACAAAACCACGATGGGCCGGCGCTCCAGGGCGGGATTGAAGACCCGCTCGCAGGAGGCGTAAAAATTGTTGCAGTCCACCAGCGCGAAGATACGGCCCATGACCGGGCCTCAGAGTGCGTGGATGACGCTGGTCACCACGCCCCAGATGAGGAAGTTCGCCTCCTCCCCCACCTCGATGGGCGAATAATCGGGATTCTCGGGCAGCAATCGGATGCGGCCGTCGCGCAGGTCCAGGCGCTTCACTGTCAGTTCGCCATTGAGCGCCGCCACCACGATCTTGCCGTCCCGCGCCTCCAAGGCACGATCCACCACCAGGATATCACCGGCATGAATGCCGGCCTGGATCATGGAATCGCCCTCCACCCGCACGAAGAAGGTCGCGGCCGGATGCTTGACCAGATAGGCATTGAGATCCAGCGTGGCATGCAGATGATCGTCCGCGGGCGACGGAAAGCCCGCGGCCACCCGGCTGCCGTAGAGGGGCAGCGGCTGCGGCGCCGTCGCGGCCGGCATCAAGATGTCCGGATGCGCCGGCAGGGCCTTCCCATCTCCCTGCCGGCGCGCCGCCAGCAGCGCCCTCACCTGCGGGACCAGACTGAGCGGCACCCGCAGCGCCTCGGTCGCCTCCCCATACGGCCCCGATCCCCGCGGCCGCCCCGCCCCCGCCCGCACGCCACCCCGCCTGCCCTTGCCCGCCATGTCGTCCTCCTGATCTTCGTATTGTTTCTGTACGATAATCAAAACAGAGGCGGCCACGCAAGAGCTGCGCGAAAAGCCAACACGCACGCCGCTCCCCGCATGACCTCGCCTGCGAAGCGGCCTGGTTGCAAAAGAAAAGGGCCTAGCCGCTGAGGCTAGGCCCTACTCTGATTTCATTTGGCTCCCCGGGACGGGCTCGAACCGCCGACCTAGTGATTAACAGTCACCCGCTCTACCGACTGAGCTACCGGGGAATTGGTCGGGGTATTCTATGGGGAACCATCCCTGAGGTCAAGGCGGAGGCGGTGCCTTCCGGCTTTTACTTCAAGCCCCGGCTGCCCGGCTTGACCGGGGTACTGCCGGCCGCGCACAGGGGGCACTGGTCGGGGGACCAGGTTTGCACGCTGAGGCGGATCAGCGGGTGGAACGGGATGGCGCCGAAATCCGCGCTGCCGCCGCTGCGATCGACCAGAGAGGCGACAGCGATGACCTGACCGCCGGCGGCTTCGAGGGCGCGGATGCATTCCTTGGTGGAGCCGCCGGTCGTGATGACGTCCTCGACCACCAGGATCTTCTCGCCCGGTTGCAGGGTGAAGCCGCGCCGCAGGGTCATCTGGCCGTCCTGGCGCTCGGTGAAGAGGCTGCGCACGCCGAGGGCGCGGGCGGTTTCGTAGGACACCAGCACGGCGCCCATGGCGGGCCCGACCACCACGCCGATCTGTTCGCGCAGCGCCGACGGCAGGTTGTCGGCCAACGCCTGGCACAGGGTGGCGGCGTGCTGCGGATGTTGCAGCAGCAGCGCGGATTGCAGGTAGCGGTCGCTATGCAGGCCCGAGGAGAGCAGGAAATGGCCTTCGAGCAGGGCGTTGTTGCTGCGGTACAGATCCAGGTAGTGGTTATTGTCTTCCATGCAAAACTTCCTCTGTGACTGACGGGCCGCGCCTAGCCGCCCAGGTACGGCCGGATTTCCGCCAGGATGGCCTCCAGGGCCCGCTGCGGATCCGCTGCCTGGGTGATGGGGCGGCCGATGACCAGATGATTGGCGCCCTGCCGCAGCGCATCAGCCGGAGTGCTGATGCGCTGCTGGTCGTCGCGCGCCGCGTGACTGGGGCGCACGCCGGGGGTGACCAGTTGAAATTGGGCCGGCAGCGCCTGACGCAGGCTGGGAACCTCCAGCGGCGAGGCCACCACACCGTCCAGTCCCGCGGCATGGGCCAGCCGGGCCAGGCGCAGCACCTGCGCTTCCGGGCTGTCGCCGATGCCGATCGCCCGCAGGTTGGCGGTATCCATGCTGGTCAGCACGGTAACGGCGATGAGCAGCGGAGGCTTGGCGCATTTGTCCAGAGCCGCGCGGGCGGCATCGAGCATGGCCGGTCCGCCGCTGGCGTGCACATTGACCATCCACACGCCCAAGCGGGCGGCGGCCAGGCAGGCCTGCGCCGTGGTGTTGGGGATGTCGTGGAACTTGAGATCAAGGAAGATGGAAAAGCCCAGCTGGTGCAGGGCATCGACCACGCTTGGACCCGACGCGGTAAAGAGCTCCTTGCCCACCTTGAGCCGGCAGAGCGCAGGATCGATCCCCTGGGCAAAGCGCAGGGCCTGCTGCTGATCGGGGAAGTCGAGGGCAACGATGACAGGGCTAAGCATGATTATTGTTTTCCTGAACGGCTTCCATGGTATCCCAGCGCCGGCAGCCGGGGCACTTCCAGTAGTGGGCTTGGCTGTGGAAGCCGCAGACGGTGCAGTGAAAGCGTGAAGGCTCGGCGGGCAACCGTGCCACGGCGTCCGCCAGGGTACGGCAGGCTTCCGGGTCCAGGCCCTGCGCCCGGGTCGCGATTTCCACAAAGGCCTGCAGGCCCTGCAACTGGGGTCGGCGCGCCAGCACGTGGCGCAGATAGTCCAGTGCGACCGCGCCCCCCTCCTCCGCCGCCAAGTGCCTGGCCACCTGCGCCACCAGGTGCGGCGCCCGCAGGGTGCCGGCCAGATGATACAAGGCTTTGGTCTTCAACTCCTGCTGGCCGGCGCGCTCGGCGCACTGGAAGAATTCATCCAGGATCAGGGCAAAGTGCATGGGGCTGCGTTCCAGGAGCGCCTCCCACATGGCCAACGCCTGATCGCACCGGCCGGCGGCCATGGCCAGCTTGCCCGCCAGCAGCGTGCCGCGCGGGGAATCTGGATCCATGGCATAAGCCTCGGCCAGATGCTGGCTGGCCGCCTTGAGATCGCCGCCGCTCAACGCCGCTTCCGCCAGTTCGCAGTAGAGCAGCGCCACCACGGCCTGCTCCTGCGCATCCCCAAGGGCGGCCAGGCGCTTGCGGATCTCGATGGCGGCCGGCCAGTCCTGCTCCAGCTCGTAGATGTCCGCCAGGGCGTGCAATGCCGCTCGGTCATGTGCATGCTGATTGACGATTTCCCGGAATACCGATTCGGCGCGATCCAGAATCCCCGCTTTCAGGTAGTCCCGCCCCAGCTCGAACAAGGCCTGGTATTTGACATCGGGCGGGAGATCCTGCTTGTCGAGCAGGCTCTTGTGCACACGGATGGCCCGCTCGAATTCACCGCGATGGCGGAACAGCCGCCCAAGGGCGAGGTGCGTCTCCGCGTTGCGGGGATGACTGGCCAGCATGGCATCGAAAGCTTCGATCGCCTCATCGGGCTGCTCGCTGAGCAGATAATTGATGCCCTGCACGTAGATGTCGGACAGAGCGTTGCCTGCGGGTCTGGTCCGAGGTGTCAGATGGCCGGCCCAATAGCGGCCCAGCAAGAAGCTGGCCAGACTCGCCGCCAAGAGGAGCAACCAATCGAACAGGCCCACGCTGACCCCGTATGAACAAGTTTGGAAAAAGAAAGAGACCCACTTCCGGCGGCCGCGGCGCCGCTAGGCAACGCCCATGCACCACGTCAGCGGCAGAGTGCCACGCCCGTCGACGCGGCCAGGATCAATTGCCCTGCTGGGCCTTGCCGTCGACCTGCTCCCGCAGTTCCTTGCCGGCCTTGAAGTGGGGCACGCATTTCGCGCCGACCAGCACGGTCTCGCCCGTCTTCGGGTTGCGCCCCTGTTTCGGGGGACGGGTATGCACGCAAAAGCTGCCGAAACCGCGGATCTCGATGCGATCGCCGCAGCTGAGCGCTTGTACCATGTGGTTCAGAATCAGCTTAACCGCGAGTTCAACGTCTTTCTGGCTGAGATGACTTTGACTTTGTGCGATTTTCTCTATCAATTCGGATTTAGTCATAACCCCTGCTAAACACTTGCTTGTCGAGAGGCCGGCCTAGAAGAAGTAGGCGCGCGGGCTGTTCGCCGCAGCCACCAAGCCCATGAACAACTGTTCCTGCGCTTCGCCGAACACCTTGAACAGACGGGTTTGGGTACTGTCCATCTCTTTCACTTCCGCATCCTTGGGCAGGCGCGCCTGGCTGCGCAGCCACTGGACGGCATCCTCCTCGTCGCCGATGGCGTCCACCAAGCCCAGGCGTTGCGCTTCACGGCCGGTGAAGACGCGGCCATCCGCCAGCTCCGACACTTTCTCCACGGGCAAGCGGCGCCCCTGCGAAACCAATTGCACGAATTGGCTGCGCAAATCCATGATCAAGGCCTGGAAATACTCCCGGTCCGCCGGCGACATTTCACGGAAGGGCGAGCCGGCATCCTTGAACTGGCCGGACTTGATGACCTGCGGCGTCACGCCGAGCTTGTCCAGCAGGCCGGTCACGCTGGCCGATTGCATGATGACGCCGATGGAGCCGGTCAACGTGGAGTCGTAAGCGTAGATGCGATCGGCGGCGCAAGCCACCATGTAGCCGCCCGATGCCGCCAGCGACTGCATGGAGACGGCCACGGGCCGGTCGGCGCTGATGCGCTTGACGGCATTGTAGATGGATTCGGACGGCACCACCGCGCCGCCAGGCGAGTCCACCACCACCAGGAGCCCCTTGGCCGCTTTGTCCTCTTCCACCACTTTCAACTGGTCCAGGACATCGTCCGCGTTCAGGATGGGACCGCTGACCCTGACCTTGGCGATGTAGGGGGCAAAGCCCATGCTGTCCGAGGACATCGCCTGCCAAAGCCCCATCAGCCCCGAAAACAGCAGGAACGCCAGCACACCGAGTACGCTGATCCTGAACCAACTGCGGCGCTTTGACACGGAAGTCCCCATTAGCGTGTGAGATTGTAGCTAGGCCAAAATTCTGGAGTGCAGCACAAGACAACCCCCCTCAGCGCACAAGCTGAGGGGGGTTGCGGACAACTTACTTCTCTTCCTGCTTGCGCTTCATCTGCTCCTTCAGCAGTTCACCCAAGCTGGTGGTACCGGCAGCGGCGCCACTGCGGCTGTACTGCGCCATGGCGTCCTTCTCCTCCTGGGCGCTCAGCGCCTTGATGGACAAGGTGATGTGGCGACTCTTGCGATCGATATTGGTGATCATCGCCTCGACCTGATCGCCGGCCTTGAACAGGTTGCGGGCATCTTCGACTCGCTCGCGGGCCATTTCCCGGGCCGCCAGGTAGCCTTCCACCCCTTCATCCAGCTTGACTTCGGCACCCTTGGCGTCAACGGAGACCACTTCGCCCTTGACCACGCTGCCCTTGTCGTTGATGCTCACGAACTGCGCGAAGGGATCGCCCTCCAGCTGCTTGATGCCCAGGCTGATGCGCTCGCGCTCGGGATCCACCGCCAGCAGCACGGCTTCCACGGTGTCACCCTTCTTGTAGTCGCGCACCGCCTCCTCGCCGGGCTTGTCCCAGGACAGGTCGGACAGATGGATCAGGCCGTCGATGCCGCCTTCCAGGCCGATGAAGACGCCGAAATCGGTGATGCTCTTGATCTGGCCGCTGACGCGATCGCCCTTCTGATGGTTGGCGGCGAACTCTTCCCACGGATTGGGCAGGCACTGCTTCATGCCCAGGGAGATGCGGCGGCGTTCCTGATCGATGTCCAGCACCATGACCTCGACTTCCTGGCCGACGTGCACCAGCTTGCTGGGATGCACGTTCTTGTTGGTCCAGTCGATCTCGGAAACATGCACCAGCCCCTCCACGCCGTCTTCGATCTCGACGAAGGCGCCGTAGTCGGTGATGTTGGTGACCTTGCCGAACAGGCGGGTGCCTTCCGGATAGCGGCGCGCCAGATCCTTCCAGGGATCGTCGGCCAACTGCTTCAAGCCCAGGGAGATGCGGCCGCGCTCCTTGTCGAACTTCAGCACCTTCACGCGGATCTCGTCGCCGACGTTGACCACCTCGGTGGGGTGCTTGACGCGCTTCCAGGCCATGTCGGTGATGTGCAGCAGGCCGTCGATGCCGCCCAGGTCGATGAAGGCGCCGTAGTCGGTCAGGTTCTTCACGGTGCCCATGACGATGGCGCCTTCCTCGATGTTGGCCATCAGCGCGCTGCGCTCGGCGCTGACCTCCTTCTCGACGATGGCGCGGCGGGACACGACCACGTTGTTGCGCTTGCGGTCCAGCTTGATGACCTTGAACTCCAGGTCCTTGCCCTCCAGGTGGGTCGTGTCGCGCAGGGGGCGCACGTCCACCAGGGAGCCGGGCAGGAAGGCGCGGATGCCGTCGATGGCGACGGTGAAGCCGCCCTTGACCTTGCCGCTGATGACGCCCTTGATGACCGCATCCGCCTCGAAGGCTTTCTCCAGCTCGACCCAGGCCTTGGCGCGGCGGGCCTTCTCGCGGGACAGGCGGGTTTCGCCGGTGCCGTCTTCCACGCTCTCCAGGCAGACCTCGACCTGATCACCCACCTTGACTTCGATCTCGCCCTCGGCGTTGCGGAACTGTTCGGTGGGGATCGCGCCCTCGGACTTCAACCCCGTGTCGACGATCACCACATCGTTGTCGACGTGAACCACCTCGCCGATGATCAACTCACCGGGCTTCAGGGCCTTGGTCGTTTCGCTCTGCTCGAAAAGCTCGGCGAAGCTGGGTTCGTGCGGGGTTGCAGTTTGTACGTTGGTCATGTGAGTAAAACCTCATGGTTAAAATTTGCTCCCGGGCGCAGCCGGAAACAGCTGTGGGGGACTTGTCGGGTCCCCGGCTAAAATGAAGCAAAAATGGCCGCTTCCACCAAGGAACGCAGTTCGTCAAAGCTTTTTTCAACACTTTGACCGCTCGTATCCAGGACTTTGGCGTCAGCAGCCGGTTTCAGAGGGGCAACGGCGCGCGTGCGATCACGGTTATCACGCGCTTCGATGTCCCGGCTAATCTCGTGAAGGTTAACACTTACGCCATGCTCTCTCAACTGTTTTTGGCGCCGGCGGGCCCGTTCCTCCACGCTGGCGGTAAGAAAGATTTTCAGCGTGGCGTCGGGAAAAACGACGGTACCCATGTCGCGGCCGTCCGCCACCAGGCCGGGCGGCTGCCGAAAGCGGCGCTGGCGCTCCAGCAAGGCGGCGCGCACCTGCGGCAGGACCGCGATGCGCGAGGCGAAGGCCCCTACCTCGTCGGCACGGATGGCGTTGGTGACGCGTTCCCCGTCCACGAAGATCTCGGCGCTGGCGTCGCTCCCTTCCTCGAAGCGGATCGCCAGCGCATCGGCCAAGCGGGCCAGGCCGGCCTCGTCCTGGTCCGCCACCCCGCGCCGCTGGGCGGCGAGGGCCAGGATGCGATAGAGCGCGCCGCTGTCCAGGAAATGCCAACCCAGATGCTGCGCCAGTTTCCGGCTCAGGGTACCCTTGCCCACCCCGCTCGGGCCGTCGATGGTGATGACGGGCACCGCCCGCCCGCTGCTCGGCATCGATCCGCTCAACGTCCTTCCTCCACGCTCAGGGACAGGCCGGCCGACCGGGCCAGCTCGGCGTAGCCCGGGAAGGAGGTGGCCACATGGCGGCAATCGTGGATGCGCACCGGCTCCCGGGCCACCAAGCCGGCCATGCTGAAGGCCATGGCGATGCGGTGGTCGGTGTGGCTCTCCACCTCGCCGCCGCCGATCGGACCGCCGCGGATGACCATGCCGTCCGCGGTGGGCCGGGCATCCACGCCCAAGCGTTGCAGGCCGTCGGCCATGACCGCGATGCGATCGCTCTCCTTGACCCGCAGCTCCTCGGCGCCGGTCAGCACGGTTTCGCCCTCGGCGCAGGCGGCGGCGACGAAAATGGCGGGGAACTCGTCGATGGCCAGCGGCACCAGCTTCTCGGGAATGCGGATGCCGGTCAGCCTGGAGCTGCGCACGTGGATGTCGGCCACCGGCTCGCCGCCGACCTCGCGCAGGTTCAGCAGATCGATGCGCCCGCCCATGCGGGTCAGGATCTCGATGATGCCGGTGCGCGTGGGATTGACCCCCACGTGTTCCAGCACCAGGTCCGAATCCGGGCAGATCAGCGCGCCGACCATGAAGAAAGCGGCGGAGGAAATGTCGGCGGGCACCTGGATCGTGGTGCCGTGCAGCCGCCCGCCGCCGCGCAGGCAGACCGTCTGTCCCTCGCGGCGAATGGGATAGCCGAAGCCGTGCAGCATGCGCTCGGTGTGGTCACGGGTCGGCGCCGGCTCGGTCACGCAGGTCTCGCCGTCCGCGAACAAGCCTGCCAGCAGCACGGCGGATTTCACCTGTGCGCTGGCCACCGGCAACGCATAGTGAATGCCTCGCAGCTGAGCGTTGCCGTGCACCTGCAGGGGCGGCCGGCCGTTTTCGGCGGCCTCGATGCGGCTGCCCATTTCGCTCAGCGGGGTGATCACCCGGTTCATCGGGCGCCGGCGCAGGCTCGCGTCGCCGGTCAGGGTCGTGCTGAAGGGCTGCCCGGACAGGATGCCGGCCAGCAGGCGCATGGAAGTGCCGGAGTTGCCGCAATCGATGGCCTCCGCCGGCGCCCGCAGCCCGCGCAGCCCCACGCCGTGGATGAGCAGTTGTCCATCCGCCGGCCCTTCGGCCCGCATGCCCATGGCACGGAAGGCGCCGAGCGTGGCCAGGACGTCCTCGCCTTCGAGCAGACCGGTGACCCGGGTCTCCCCCTCGGCGAGGGCGCCGAACATCACCGCCCGGTGGGAAATGGACTTGTCCCCCGGCACCCGGATGCGCCCACGCAGGGGCCCGCCGCCGTGCACCAGGTAATCGATCTTTCTATCCGTCATGCTTGCTTCCAGTCTTGCTGCAGGAGTGAGTGGCGAGAACCGCATCCCGCGCGCGCTTGGCGCGGGCAAAGCCGGCCGCCAGGGCGGCCTGGTCGCCCTGGCGCAACTGCTCCGCGAATCGCTCCAGGGTCTGTTGATAAATCTGCACGGCTTGCAGCAGGGCCTCGCGATTCTGCAGGGCGATGTCCGCCCAGAGCGCCGGGTCGCTGCTGGCAATCCGGGAGAAATCCCGGAAGCCGCCGCCGGTCAGGCGGGAGAGCTCCTTGCTGCGTGGATGCGCGGCGAACTGCTCCATGAGCGCGAAGGCCAGCAGGTGCGGCAGATGGCTGGTCACGGCCAGCGCCTCGTCGTGCACCGCCGGCGGCATTTCCAGCACCTCGCAGCCGGCCGCTGCCCACAGGGCGCGCACCAGATCGAGCGCCCGCGGATCGGAGGTGGCGGTGGGCGTGATGACGCAGCGGCTATGCCGGAACAGGCCGGCCTCGGCGGCAGCGACGCCATGACGCTCCTTGCCGGCAATGGGATGGGCGCCGATGAAGCGCCCGCCGAACTGCGCTTCGCCCGCCGCCACCACCGCCGCCTTGACGCTGCCGACGTCGGTGACGACCGCCTGCCCGGCGCAGGTCGGGGCGATCTGCGCCATCAATGCCGGCATGGCGCCCGGCGGCACGCCCAGCACCACCAGATCCGCCCCCGCCACCGCCTCAGCCGGGGTCGCGGCGGCCTCGTCCACCACGCCCAAGGCCAGCGCCCGTTCGCTTTCCGCCGTCCGGCGGCTGTAGCCGGCGATGCGCCCGCTGTAGCCGGCGCGGCGCAGTGCAAGCGCCAGGGAGCCGCCGATGAGGCCGACGCCCAGGACGGCGATGCGCTCCACGCCGGCCAGCACGTGCTCTTCCAGTGGCATGGCCGCGCCGATGACCCTTTAGAGGTCCCGGCCCAGGATCTGGGCAATGGCGCGCAGATCCTTCATCAAGGTCTTCAGCTGCTCGGGATTCAGGGCCTGATCGGCGTCGCACCAAGCCTCGGACGGGCAGGGATGGGTCTCGATGAGCAGGCCGTCGGCGCCCACCGCCACCGCCGCGCGGCTCAGCGCCGGCACCAGCCAAGCCTTGCCGCCGGCATGGCTGGGGTCGATGATCACCGGCAGGTGCGTCTCCTTCTTCAGCACCGGAATGGCGGTCACGTCCAGCACGTTGCGGTAGTAGGTTTCGAAGGTGCGGATGCCGCGCTCGGCGAAGATGATCTTCTGGTTGCCCTGGGCGGCGATGTACTCGGCCGCCATCAGCCAGTCCTTGATGGTGGCGGACATGCCGCGCTTGAGGATGATGGGCACGTCGAGCCGGCCCACCTCCTTCAAGAGGTCGAAATTCTGCATGTTGCGCGTGCCGATCTGAATGACGTCCACGCCCTTTTCCAGGAAGAGATCGATCTTGCGCACGTCCATGAGCTCGGTGACGATGGGCAGATTGTACTTGCTGGCGGCGTTCTTGAAGTAGTCGAGGCCGATGTCGCCCAGGCCCTGGAAGGTGTAGGGACTGGTGCGCGGCTTGAAGGCGCCGCCGCGCATCAGCCGGCAGCCGGCCTCGTGCACCGCCTTGGCGGACAGGTCCATCTGTTCCTGGGATTCCACCGAGCAGGGCCCGGAGATGATCTGCACCGCATTGCCGCCGAGCGGCACGCCGCTGACATCGATGACCGTGTCGGTGGCCTTGAACTCGCGGCTGACCAGCTTGTAGGGCTTGAGGATCGGCAACACCTGCTCCACCGCGGCCATGGACTCGAAGGCCCCTTCCGCCAGCTTGCGCTCGTCGCCGATGGCGCCGACCACCACCCGCTCGGCGCCGCGGCTCACGGTGGGCGTCAGCCCCAGGGATTCGATGCGGTCCAGCACCTGCTGGATCTCGGCCTCGCTGGCCTGCTGCTTCAGTACAATAATCATGGGGTCGATCCTTGCTTTCAAAGCGATGTTTAATTGTTCAAAGCCGCTTCCAAGGCCTGCAGAAAGCGCGCGTTTTCCTCGGGCCGGCCGATGGTGACCCGCAGGAACTCGGGCATGCCGTAGCCGGCCACCGGACGCACGATCACGCCCTGGCGCAGCAGGGCCTCGTAGACCGGCGCCGCATCGCGGCCCACGTGGACGGCGAGGAAATTGCCCACCGACGGCAGGGCGTGCAGGCCGAGCGCCTCGATGCCGGCGACGAGCTGGGCCATGCCGCTCGCGTTGAGCGCACGGCTGCGCCGCAGGTGCTCGTGATCGGCCAGCGCCGCCTCGGCGGCGGCCATGGCTGCGCTGTTGACGTTGAAGGGCTGGCGCACGCGCTCCAGCAGGCTGATCAGCTTCGGGTGGCCGACGCCGTAGCCCACGCGCAGGCCGGCCAAGCCGTAGATCTTGGAAAAAGTGCGGGTGACCAGCAGGTTGTCGAAGCGCTCCAGCCAGGCGATGCCATCGGGGTAATCAGGCGCGTCGACGAACTCGAAGTAAGCCTCGTCCAGCACCACCAGCACATGGGACGGCATGCTGGTGATGAACGCCTCCAGCGCCTCACGAGCCAGATAGGTGCCGGTGGGATTGTTGGGGTTGGCGACGAAGACCAGGCGGGTATTCTCGTTGACCAGGCCGGCCATGGCATCGAGATCATGGCCGTAATCCCGCGCCGGCGCCACCCGCGCCGTCGCTCCCACCGCCTGGGTGACGATGGGATAGACGGCAAAGGCGTGCTCGGAAAACACCACCTCGTCGGCCGGAGTGACGAAGGTACGGGTCACCAGTTCCAGGATTTCGTTGGAACCGTTGCCGAGCACCACTTGCTCCGGCTGCACGCCCAGATGCCGACCCAGGGCAGCCTTGAGGGCGAAGCCGGCGCCATCCGGATAGAGCGCGAGCTTGGCGGACGCCTTGATCACCGCCTCCAGCGCCAGCGGACTCGGTCCCAGCGGATTCTCGTTGGAGGCCAGTTTGATGGCGTTGCGCACGCCGTACTCGCGCTCCAGGGTCTCGATGGGCTTGCCCGGCTCGTAGGGCTTCAGGCCTGCCACGCCGGGCGCGGTGAGGGAAAGAAACGGATTGACGACCGAATTGACCATTTAAATGACCGCTTTGGGATAGGTGCCTAACAACTTGTAAAACGTGGCTTTTTCCTGCAATTCGGCAAGCGCCGCCGCCACCGCCGGGTCCTTGGCATGACCTTCCAGGTCCAGGAAGAACACGTATTGCCAAAGTCCCCTCCGGGCCGGGCGGGATTCGATGCGCGTCATGCTGATGCCGGCCGCCGCCAGGGGGCGGAGCAATTCGTGGAGGCTGCCGGGCCGGTTGTGGCTGGAAAGCACCAGCGAGGTCTTGTCCCGGCCGGTGGGTTGGACGTCGAGATCGCCGATGACCAGAAAGCGGGTGGTGTTCTCGGCATCATCCTCGATGCCCGCCGCCAGGATCCGCAGGCCATAGAGCTCCGCCGCCGCCGCCGTGGAAATGGCGCCGCCCGCCGCGTCCTCACGGGCACGCAGGGCCGCCTCGGCATTGCTGGCCACCTCCACCAACTGCACCCGCGGCGCGTGCTCCGCCAGCCAGTGGCGGCACTGGGCACGAGTCTGATAATGCACGTAAATGCGCTGCATGTCGGCCAGCGGCACGCCGGCCGACACCAGGTTGTGCACCACGCGCAGCTGCACCTCGCCGCAGACCTTGAGCGGATAATCCAGCAGATGATCCAGCGTGAGATTCACCGAGCCTTCCGTGGAGTTTTCCACCGGCACCACGCCGAAGTCCGCTTGCCCAGCCTGCACGGTGCGGAATACTTCCGGGATGCTGGAAACCGGGGTGAGGCGGGCGCCCTGACCGAAGTGCTTGGTGGCGGCCATCTGGGTGAAGGTGCCCGCCGGTCCCAGGTAAGCCACGGTCAACGGTCGCTCCAGCGCCAAACACGCGGACATGAGCTCGCGGAACAGCCAAGCCACGGTCTCGCTGTCCAGAGGACCCGGATTGCGCGCCATGACCCGCTGCAGGACCTCCGCTTCCCGCTCGGGCCGCCAAAAGGTGCCGTTTTCGCCGGCGGCCTGCTTCACCTGGGCCACTTCCATGGCCAGCGTGGCGCGGCGGTTCAGCAGTTCCAAGAGCTGATCGTCGAGCTGGTCGATTTGCCGGCGCAGCGCCGCCAGCCCTTTCGCTTCTTCCTTGTTTGCCATAGCCTTGCAGCGGAAGGCGCGAAGCGCGCCTCCAAGGACACCCCCATCCCGGGCCTCGCCGGCAGCGCCGGCCGAGGCAGAAAAACAAACGCGCCCCCGCACCTGGAGGGCGCCAAGCATCTGTTCAAAGCCGCGTAGTTTACAGCGTCAACATGCGCGCTTCCAGCACATTCGGCAGGCCGCGCAGTTTTTCGAGCAGGGGCGGATCCAGCGGCGTGTCCACGGCCAGGAACGAGGCCGCCCTGCCGCCGGGCCGCTCGCGGCCCAGATGGAAGCTGGCGATGTTGATGTTGTGCGCGGCCAGGAAGGTACCCAACTGGCCGATGAGGCCGGGCTGGTCCACGTTGGCCACGTAGAGCATCCGGCCGGACAACCCCATTTCCAGATCCATGTCGTTGATGGACACCAGACGCGGCTGGTGGCCGTGCACCAGGGTGCCGGCCACTTCCAGGGGGCCGCGGTCCATGACCAGCTGCACCCGCACCCGCGAGCGCAGCTCGTCCGCCAGTTCGCGGGTGCTCTGTTCCACCTCGATGCCGCGCTCGCGCGCCAGAAAGGGCGCGTTGACCATGTTGATGGTCTCCGGCAGGACGTTTTGCAGGATGCCCTTGAGAACGGCGGTAGTGATCGGCTTGGTGTTGAGGCCGGAAACCTCGCCCGCGTACTCGATGGCCACACGCTTGAGGCCCGAATCCGCCAGCTGGCCCAGCACCATGCCCAGGCGCTCGCCGAGATTGATGTAGGGCTGCAGCACCGGCAGGTCGGCCTCCGCCACCGCCGGGATGTTGACGGCGTTTTGCACCACCCCGCGCAGCAGGAAGGCGCTGATCTGCTCGGCCACCTGGATGGCGACGTTGACCTGGGCCTCCACCGTCGAGGCCCCCAGGTGCGGCGTGCAGATGAAGTTGTCCAGGGTCAGCAGCTTGTGCTCGCCCACCGGCTCCTTGGCGAAGACGTCCAGCGCGGCGGCCCGCAGCTTGCCGGACTTCAAGGCCTCGTAAAGATCGTCCTCGTTGACGATGCCGCCGCGAGCGGCATTGATGACGATGGCGCCGTCTTTCATCTTGGCGATATTGGCGGCATTGATGAGATTGCGGGTGGCGTCGGTGAGCGGCGTGTGAATGGTGATGAAATCGGCGCGCGCGAAGAGCGCGTCGAGATCCACCAGCTCCACCCCGAGGTCGTCGGCGCGCGCCTTGGAGATGTAGGGATCGTAGGCGATCACGTGCATCTTGAGGCCGTGGGCGCGCTCGATCACCAAGGAACCGATGTTGCCGGTGCCGATCACGCCCAGGGTCTTCTGGTAGAGCTCCACACCCTCAAAGCGGGTCTTCTCCCACTTGCCCGCCTTCATGCTGGCGGTGGCCTGGGGCACCATGCGCGCCGCCGCCATCATCAGGGCGATGGCATGCTCGGCGGTGGTGACCGTGTTGCCATAGGGCGTGTTCATGACGATCACACCGCGCTTGCTGGCGGTGGCGATGTCCACATTGTCCACGCCGATGCCGGCGCGACCCACCACCTTCAGCCGCCCGGCGGCTTCCAGGATCTCCGCCGTCACCTGGGTGGCGGAGCGGATCACCAGGCCGTCGTAGTCGCCGATGACGGCCTTGAGCTGCTCCGGCGCCAAGCCGGTCTTGACGTCCACCTCGACCCCCTGCTCCCGGAAGATCTGCTCGGCGCGGGGGGACATCTTGTCACTGATGAGCACCTTGGGCATGGGCCTCCCCTTTCTTGCATGAATGAAAAAGGCTGTGTTTTCCCTGCTTACCGCTCACTGCTCAGGCTTTGCCGCCAGTCATCCGTGGCGGGCGGCAAAATCCTGCATGAATGCCACCAGGGCATCGACGCCGGCTTCGGGCATGGCGTTGTAGATGGAGGCGCGCATGCCGCCCACGGAGCGATGGCCCTTGAGCTGCACCAGTCCATGCGCCTTGGCCTCCTTGAGGAAAGCCTCGTCCAGCTCGGGCCGCGCCAGGGTGAAGGGCACGTTCATGCGCGAGCGGTTGGCCGGCGCCACCGGCGACTGATAGAAGTCGTTGGATTCGATCAGGCCGTAGAGCTTCTGCGCCTTGCGGATGTTGATCCGTTCCATCTCCGCCAGCCCGCCTTTGGCCTTCAGCCACTTGAACACCAGGCCCGCCACGTAGATGGCGAAGGTGGGGGGCGTGTTGTACATGGATTCGTTGTCGGCCTGGATCTTGTAGTCCAGCATGGTGGGCGTGCCGGATGGCGCATGGCCGAGCAGGTCCTCGCGCACGATCACCACGGTCAGTCCAGCCGGCCCGATGTTCTTCTGGGCGCCGGCGTAGATGACTCCGTAGCGGCTCACGTCGACGGGCTTCGAAAGGATATGCGAGGAGGCGTCCGCCACCAGGGGCACGTCGCCGGTATCCGGCGTGAAGTCGTACTCCACGCCGCCGATGGTCTCGTTGGTGGTGACGTGCACGTAAGCCGCCTCGGGATCCAGGCGCCACTCGGACTGCGGCGGCACGTAGCTGAAGTTGCGGTCCTCGGCGCTGGCGGCCACGTTGACCTGGCAGAACTTCTTGGCCTCGCCGATGGCCTTCTTGGACCATTGGCCGGTGTTCACGTAATCGGCCTTGCCGCGGCCGCGCAGCAGGTTCATGGGCACCATGGCGAACTGCAGGCTGGCGCCGCCCTGCAGGAAGAGCACCTTGTAGTTGCCGGGAATCTGCATGAGCTCGCGCAGATCCGCCTCGGCCTCGGCGGCGATCTGCATGAACTCCTTGCCGCGATGGCTCATCTCCATCACCGACATGCCGGCGCCGTGCCAGTCGACCAGCTCTTGCTGCACCTGCTGCAGCACTTCCACGGGCAGGGCCGCGGGCCCGGCGCTGAAGTTGTAAACACGCGTCATCGTTCAATCCTTTTCAGATTGCTGGATAAGGGAATTACTGGGTCGCGTCGCCGTCGGCGCAGGGCACGTCCTCGCCATCCTCCTCCTCTTCCTCGGCCACGCGCGCCATGCCGACCAACTGCTCGCCATCGCCGAACTTGATCAGGCGCACCCCCTGGGTGTTGCGGCTGATCTGCGGGATGCCCTTGACCGCCGTGCGCACCAGCGTGCCGCTGTTGGTGATCAGCATGACCTCGTCGCTGGCCTGGACCATGAGCGCGCCCACCACCATGCCGTTGCGCTTGGTGGTCTGGATGGCGATGACCCCCTGGCCGCCGCGGCTCTGGGCACGGTACTCGGATTCGGGCGTGCGCTTGCCGTAGCCATGCTCCGTGGCGGTCAGCACGTCGCAGTCGGCTTCGACCGGCAGGCCGGCGATGACCTTGTCGCCCTTGGCCAGCTTCACCGCCCGCACCCCGCGCGCGGTGCGGCCCATGGGCCGCACCTCTTCCTCGCTGAAGCGGATGGCCTTGCCCTGGGTGGTGAAGACCAGCATCTCGCGGGTGCCGTCCAGCAGGCAGGCGCTGATCAGGCGATCGCCCTCGTCCAGCGACAGGGCGATGATGCCGCTGCTGCGCGGCCGGGAGTAGTCCATCAGCGGGGTCTTCTTGATGACGCCCTGCTCGGTGACCATGCACACGTACTCGCCCTCGGCGAACTGCTTGATCGGCAGCACCGCGGTGATGACCTCGCCGTGACCCAGGGGCAGCAGATTGACGATGGGCTTGCCCTTGGCCGTGCGGCCCGCCTGCGGCAACTGGTAGACCTTCTGCCAATAGACCTTGCCGAAGTTGGAGAAGAACAGGAGCTGCGAATGGCTGGAGGCGCAGAACATGCGCTCGACGAAGTCCTCGTCGCGCATGGCGGTCGCCGCCTTGCCCTTGCCGCCGCGCTTCTGGGCCGTGTACAGGGCGGAGGGCTGGGCCTTGATGTAGCCGGCATGGGTGAAGGTGACCACCATCTCCTCGTCGGGGATGAGGTCCTCCATGCTGATGTCCGCCGCCGCGTCCACGATCTCCGTGCGCCGCTCGTCGCCATACTGGCTGTTGACCGCCGCCAGTTCCTTGCGCACCACCTTCATCAGGCGCTTGTCGCTGGCCAGGATCTCGGTGAATTCCTTGATCTGCGCCAGGATTTCCTTGTATTCGGCGATGATCTTGTCCTGCTCCAGGCCGGTCAGGCGATGCAGGCGCAGGTCCAGGATGGCCTGGGCCTGGGCTTCGGACAGGTGATAGCCGTCCGCCCGCAGGCCGCTCTCGCCTTCCTCCAGGCCGCTGTCGGCGCTGGCCCGCGCCAGCATGTCCGCCACGATGCCCGGCGCCCACACGCGCGCAATCATGGCCTGCTTGGCCTCGGCCGGGCTGGCCGATTCCTTGATCAGGGCGATCAGGGGATCGATGTTGGCCAGCGCCACCGCCAGTCCTTCCAAGATGTGCGCCCGCTCGCGGGCCTTGCGCAGCTCGAAGAGGGTGCGGCGGGTGACGACCTCGCGCCGGTGCTGGATGAAGGCGGCGAGCAGCTCGCGCAGATTCAGGGTGCGCGGCTGGCCGTCCAGCAGGGCCACCATGTTGATGCCGAACACCGTCTGCATCTGGGTGTAGAGGTACAGATTGTTCAGCACCACCTCGGCCAGGGCATCGCGCTTGAGCTCGATTACCATGCGCATGCCGGACTTGTCCGATTCGTCGCGCAGGTCGGAGATGCCGTCGATCTTCTTCTCCTTGACGAGATCGGCGATCTTCTCCAGCAGGCGCGCCTTGTTCACCTGGTAGGGCAGCTCGGTGACGATGATGGACTGCCGCCCGCTCTTCTTGTCCGTTTCCACCTCGGTGCGCGCGCGGATCACCACGCGGCCACGGCCGGTGCGGTAGGCCTCGCGGATCCCGGCGCGGCCGTTGATGATCCCGGCGGTGGGGAAGTCGGGGCCGGGCACGATTTCCAGCAGCCGCTCCATCTCGAGCTCGGGATCATCGATCAGCGCCAGGCAGGCGTTGATGATCTCGGTGAGATTGTGCGGCGGGATGTTGGTGGCCATGCCGACGGCGATGCCCGCCGAGCCGTTGACCAGGAGGTTGGGAATCCGGGTCGGGAGCACCAGCGGCTCCTCCTCGGACTCGTCGTAGTTGGGGCCGAAGTCGACGGTGTCCTTGTCGATGTCGGCCAGGAGCTCGTGGGCGATGCGCGCCATGCGCACCTCGGTGTAACGCATGGCCGCCGGGTTGTCGCCGTCCACGGAGCCGAAGTTGCCTTGGCCGTCGATCAGGGGATAGCGCAGCGAAAAGGTCTGCGCCATGCGCACGATGGTGTCGTAGACGGCCGTGTCGCCGTGCGGGTGATACTTACCGATCACGTCGCCGACCACGCGCGCCGACTTCTTGTAGGGCTTGTTCCAGTCGTTGCCCATCTCGTGCATGGCATAGAGCACGCGCCGGTGCACGGGCTTCAGGCCATCGCGGGCATCCGGCAGGGCGCGCCCGACGATGACGCTCATGGCGTAGTCCAGGTAGGACTGCCGCATTTCCTCTTCAAGGCTGACCGGGATAGTTTCTTTGGCGAAATCCGTCATCTGCGAGTTATTTCCTGTTGCTGGCCCAAGGTTTGGGGCAAAAAAGAATTATACCGACTTTTGGGTCTTTTTTCATTAACGGGGGCGCAGACGGCTCATCCGCTCGCTGTTGGGCGCCTCCACGATGCCCGCCTCGGTGATGATGGCGGTGATGAGCTCGGCCGGGGTGACGTCGAAGGCCGGATTCTCCACCTGCGTGGCCGCCGGCGCCACCGCCCGCCCCTTGATGTGGGTGATCTCCTCGGCGGCACGCTCCTCGATGCGGATGTCCCGGCCGCTGGGCGTGTCGAAATCGATGGTGGAGGTCGGCGCCGCCACCAGAAACGGGATCTTGTGGTGATGCGCCAGCACCGCCAGGCCGTAGGTGCCGATCTTGTTGGCCGTGTCGCCGTTGGCGGCGATGCGGTCGGCGCCGACGATCACCGCCTGCACCTTGCCGGCCGCCATCAGGCTGGCGGCGGCGCTGTCCACCACCAGTTTCACCGGGATGCCGTCCTGCTGCAATTCCCAGGCGGTCAGGCGCGCACCCTGCAGCCAGGGGCGGGTCTCGTCGGCGTAGACCCGGATCTGCTTGCCCTCCTCCACCGCGGCGCGAATGACACCCAGGGCAGTGCCGTAGCCGCCGGTAGCCAGGCTGCCGGTATTGCAGTGGGTGAGCACGCCGCAGTCGTCGGGCAGGAAGACCGTACCCAGGGCGCCCATGTGGCGATTGGCGGACACGTCCTCGGCCTGGATGCGCTCCGCCTCGGCCAGCAGGGCGGCGAAAGGCGTCTGCCCCGGCTCCAGCTGGTCCAGCACGCGCAACTGGCGGGCCACCGCCCAGGCCAGATTGACCGCCGTGGGCCGGGCGGCGTTGAGGGTGGCCGCCGCCGCCTCCAGGCAACGGCGCCAGTCCGGCTGTCCGTCGCACTCGCGGGCCGCCAGGGCCATGGCGTAGGCCGCGGCGATGCCGATGGCCGGCGCGCCGCGCACCACCATGTCGCGGATGGCCTGGGCCGCCGACCGGTGGTCGCCGATCGGCAGATACACCACCTCGTCCGGCAACAGGCGTTGATCCAGTAGATAAAGGCCGTCGTCCCGCCACTGCACGGCGCGGACCGTATCGAATCGGGTCATGGCAAGCTCGCAGGGATAAAAATAAATAGTTAGTATAGTCCCCCGAACTCTGCTTGCCCATGCGTGCAGGCTCCCCGAAAGTTGCACCAGCCCGAAAGCCCTGGAGGGGCGATGCCAACCCCCGTTGACACCTTGATCGAAGCCCGCTGGCTGCTGCCCATGGCGCCCCGGCGGCAGCTCCTGGAAGACCATGCCGTGGCGATCCGCGCCGGCCGCATCGTCGGTCTGGCGCCCATGGCCGAGGCCCAGGCGCGATGGCAGGCCAGCGACGTCGTGCGCCTGCCGCGCCACGCCCTGCTGCCGGGCCTGGTGAACGCCCACACCCACGTGGCCATGAACCTCTTTCGCGGCATGGCCGACGACCTGCCCCTGATGGACTGGCTGCAGGGCCACATCTGGCCGGCCGAACAGCGCTGGGTGGATCCCGACTTCGTGCGCGCCGGCACCCGCCTGGCCTGTGCCGAGATGATCCGCGGCGGCACCACCTGCTTCAACGACATGTATTTCTTCCCGGCGGAAACCGCCGAAACCGCCGTGGCCATGGGGCTGCGCGCCAGCATCGGCCACGTGATCATCGACTTTCCCACGCGCTACGCGCAAAACGCCGAGGAGTACCTGGCCAAGGCCGAGGCGCTGCAGCTACGCTTCAGCGACATGGCGCGCGTCCACGGCATGCTCGCCCCGCACGCCCCCTACACGGTCGGCGACGCCACCCTGGAACGGGTCATGGCCCTGGCGGCGCGCTTCGACTTGCCCATCCACATGCACATCCACGAGACCGCGGCCGAAGTGGCGCAGTCGGTCGAGCAGCACGGTCTGCGCCCGCTGGCGCGCCTGGAGCGGCTGGGTTTCCTGTCGCCGCGCCTGCTGGCCGTGCACATGACCCAGCTGGATGATGCGGAGATCGCCCTGTGCGCCGCGCGCGGCGTCAAGGTGGCCCATTGCCCGCAGTCCAATCTTAAGCTAGCTTCTGGCTTGGCGCCGGTGCATCGATTGCTGCAAGCCGGCGTCACCGTGGCCCTGGGCACCGACGGCGCGGCCAGCAACAACGATCTCGACCTGCTGAACGAACTGCAGACGGCGGCGCTGCTGGCCAAGGCCGTGGCCGGCGCGGCGACCGCCCTGCCCGCCTGGGACGCCCTGGAGATGGCCACCCTGAATGGCGCCCGGGCGCTCGGCCTGGAGCGGGAGATCGGCAGCCTGGAGCCCGGCAAGGCGGCGGACTGCATCGCCGTGGACCTGGACCATCCCGCCACCCAGCCGCTCTACAGCGTGGCCTCGCAGCTGGCCTACGCCGCCGGCCGCGACCAGGTGAGCGACGTGTGGGTGGCGGGCCGGCGCCTGCTGGCGGGCGGCGCCTTCACCCAGCTGGGCTGGCCGGCCCTGCGCGCCGAAGCCGAGCAGTGGCGCCAGCGCATCGACCAGAACCGATAATTCACAGAACGCGAAGGAAAGCCCATGCTGAACATGGATCCCAACGAGGTGCAGAAATTCGAGAACCTGGCCCACCGCTGGTGGGATCCCAGCGGCGAATTCCGACCCCTGCACGACATCAATCCGCTACGCCTCGACTTCATCGCCGACGCGGCCGGCGGGCTGGCGGGCAAGCGGGTGCTGGACGTGGGCACCGGCGGCGGCATCCTGGCCGAGAGCATGGCGCGCGCCGGCGCCCAGGTCACCGGCATCGACATGGGGCGGGCGCCGCTGGCGGTGGCCGAGCTGCACGCCCAGGACAGCGGCCTGGCCATCGACTACCGGCAGATCAGCGCCGAGGAGCTGGCGGCGGAGCAGCCCGGCGCCTTCGACGTGGTGGCCTGCATGGAAGTGCTGGAGCATGTCCCCGACCCGGCCTCCACCATCGCCGCCTGCGCCCGGCTGGCCCGGCCCGGCGGCCACGTGTTCTTCGCCACCATCAACCGCAACCCCAAGAGCTACCTCTTCGCCATCGTCGGTGCGGAGTACGTGCTCGGTCTGCTGCCCAAGGGCACCCACGACTACGCCAAGCTGATCCGACCCTCGGAAATGCTGCGCTGGGCCGAGAATGCGGGCCTGCAGGTCCGCGGTTTCAAAGGCATGGCCTACAATCCGCTGACCCGCCGCTTCAGCCTGACGCGCGACGTGAGCGTCAACTACCTGGCCCACTTCCAGCGCCCGCCCCTGTGATCCCGCCGATGGAGATTTGCCGATGACGTCGCCCCGCAAGGCGGTTTTTTTCGACCTGGACGGCACCCTGGCCGACACCGCCCCCGATCTGGCCTTCGCCCTCAACGCCGTGCGCGAAGTGAACGACCTGCCCCCCCTGCCCTTGGCGACGATCCGCCCGGTCGCCTCCCACGGCGCCCGCGGCCTGCTCAAGGTGGGCCTGGCGCTGGAGCCCGGCATGCCCGGCTACGACGACGCCCGCGAACTGCTGCTCAACACCTACGCCCTGCACATCTGCCGCGACACCCGCCTGTTTCCGGGCATGCCCCAGGTGCTGGACGACTTGGAGGCCGCCGGCACGCCTTGGGGCGTGATCACCAACAAGCCGGGCTTTCTCACCCGCCCGCTGCTGGCGACCCTGGGCTTGGCAGCGCGTGCCGCCGTGGTGGTCAGCGGCGACTGCCTGCCGGTCAGCAAGCCCGATCCCCTGCCCCTGCGCCACGCCGCCCAAAGCCTGGGCCTCGACCCCGCCGCCACGCTCCTGATCGGCGACGACCGCCGCGACATCCAGTGCGCCCACGCGGCCGGCGCCCGGGCCTGGGCGGCGGCCTACGGCTACATCTACGGCGACGACGATCCGGCGCAGTGGGCGGCGGACCGCATCCTGGTGGACGTGGCGGCGCTGCATGGAGCTTTGCGGGAATGCGGCTATATTTGATGCTAGCACCCGCGCCTGAATGCCCGGGCTGAACGGAAGCACACCATGACAAAGCACGGGGAGACCACATGAGCCTGTTTCGCACCAAGTCCGTCGAGAGAGCCCTGGATACCGGGCCGCACAGCCTCAAGCGCGCCCTGAGCGCCACGGATTTGACCCTGCTGGGCATCGGCGCGGTGATCGGCACCGGCATTTTCGTGCTCACCGGCATCGCCGCCGCCACCAAGGCCGGGCCAGCCATCACCCTGTCCTTCATCGTCGCCGGCCTGGCCTCCATCTTCACCGCCCTGGCCTACGCCGAACTCGCCTCCACCGTGCCCATCTCCGGCAGCGCCTACACCTACTCCTACGTCACCCTGGGCGAGTTCATCGCCTGGATCATCGGCTGGGATCTCATCCTGGAATACGGCGTCGCTTCGGCGGTGGTGGCCATCGGCTGGTCGGGCTACTTCAACCACGTGCTGGAGGCCATCGGCCTCACCCTGCCGGCCTTCCTCACCAAGGCGCCCCATGAGGGCGGCTGGATCAACCTGCCCGCCTTCCTGGCGATCCTCTTCATGAGCACCGTGCTGGCCATCGGCGTCAAGCAGAGCAGCCGCTTCAACAACGTGGTGGTATTCATCAAGCTGGCGGTCATCGCGCTGTTCATCCTGGTCGCCTTCCGCCATGCCGATACCAGCCTGTGGCATCCCTACGTGCCCTTCGGCTGGACCGGGGTGATGAGCGGCGCCGCCCTGATCTTCTTCGCCTACATCGGCTTCGACGCCGTCTCCACCGCCGCCGAGGAGGCCCGCAATCCGCAACGCGACCTGCCCATCGGCATCATCGCCTCCCTGCTCATCTGCACCCTGATTTACATTCTCGTGTCCGGCCTGCTCACCGCCCTGGTGCCCTACCCGCAGCTGAACGTCTCCTACCCGGTGGCCTTCGCCCTGGCGCGCATGGGCGAGCATCTGGTGGCCAGCACCATCGCCGTCGGCGCCATTGCCGGCCTGACCTCCGTGCTGCTGGTGCTGCTCTACGGACAGAGCCGCATCTTCTTCGCCATGTCGCGCGACGGCTTGCTGCCGCCCGCCTTCAGCGCCGTGCACCCGCGCTTCATGACCCCGACCCGGGTCATCCTGGCCACCGGCTTCCTGGTGTCCCTGGTGGCCGGCTTTCTGCCCATCCACGAGGTGGCGGAACTGGTGAACATCGGCACCCTGTCGGCCTTCATCCTGGTCTCCATCAGCGTGCTGGTGCTGCGCCGCACGCATCCGGACCTGCCGCGCCCCTTCAAGACGCCGCTGATGCCCTGGACGCCGCTGTTGGCCATCGCCTTCTGCGCCTACCTGATCGCCAGCCTGTCCGCCTTCACCCTGATGAGCTTCGTGGTCTGGACCGCCATCGGCCTGCTGGTCTACTTCGGCTATGCGCGCCGGCACAGCCACTTGGCCGCCGGCGTGAGCGGCAGCCCGGCCCGTTAATCCCGGCTGCTGTCCTCGGCTCGGCGCGCCTCGAGCACCGCCGCGCCGACGATCAGCAGGCCGCCGAACCACTCGCGGCTCGATATCGTCTCCCCCGCCAGCCAAGCGGCCGAAACCGCCCCCGCCACGATCTCGAAGAGCAGGATGAGCGCCGAACGGCCCACCTCCATGCGCGTCACGCCGTACTGCACCACCAGGGTGGCCACCACGAGCCAGCTCACGGCAAAGAGAAACAGCTGCAAGAAGACGGAAAGCGGCAGGTCGGGCAGCGCTGCGTCCTGGCCGGCAAGGATGAGGGCCGCGATCAGGGTGCAGCCCAGCCAGACCGCCCAGGCGCGGCTGGCATCGGCCAATCCCTGGCCGGCCCGCAGGGTGATGTTGGTGCCGGCGAAGCAGATGCCCGAGCTGAGGGCCAGCCAGTCCGCCCGGCTCAGCGGCGCGTCGGCGAGATCGGCCAGGTGCTCGGGCGCCAGCACCAGCGCCGCGCCCAGCAGGGCCACCAGCACCCCCAGCCCCCGCCGCCAGGTCACCGGTTCGGCCAGGAAAAGGCGCGCGCCGAGCACGCTCCACACCGGCGCCAGATAAAAGAGGAGCAGCACCCGCACCACTTGGCCCTCCAGCATGGCCAGGGTGAAGGCCACGTTGGTCCAGCCGCCCAGCAGCATCAGCAGGACCAAGACGTGCCAGTGCATGCGCCAGTCGCCGCGCGCGCGCCAGGCCCACGGCAATGCCACCGCCACGGCCACGGCATACATGGCCAGCGCCAGCCAGGCGCCCGCCAGTCCCGCCCCTTCGAAGTGGCGCAGCGGCCACCACATGATGCCCCACAGCGTGGCGCCGAGCAGCAGCGCCAGCACCGGCAGCCAGGCACGCCGGCCCCTCGCGGTCATGTTGCGCGCATCCTCCCATCAGCTCTTGTATCCAGGCCGCTGGCCTGGACCTGCTTTGCAGCCGGCTTGCCCTTGCCTCTATAATGCGGCTTTCTCAGTACGGAAACGAGCGACTTTGAACCCACGGCTTGCACATCTGCACCCCTATCCCTTCGAGCGGCTGGCCGCCCTCAAGCGCGGGTTGACGCCGCCGACGGACCGCAACCACATCGATCTGTCCATCGGCGAGCCCAAGCACGCCACCCCGCAGCGGGTGAGCGAGGCCGTCATCGAGCACCTGCACGGCATTTCCCAGTACCCGAAGACGGCGGGCACGCCGGCGCTGCGCGAGGCCATCGCCGCCTGGGCCACGCGCCGCTTCGGCCTGCCCGCGGGTTTCCTTGCGCCCGAGCGGCACGTGCTGCCGGTCAACGGCACCCGCGAAGCCCTCTTCGCCATTGCCCAGGCCGCGCTGGACCCCTGCGCCAGCCCGGCCCAGCGGGTGCTGATGCCCAACCCCTTTTACCAGATTTACGAAGGCGCGACGATCCTGGCCGGCGGCGAGCCCCATTACCTCAACAGCGGCGCGGACGGCCAACCCGACTACCGCGCCGTCCCGGACGAGGTCTGGACGCGCACCCGACTGCTCTATGTCTGCTCGCCCAACAATCCCACGGGCGCCGTACTGGACGAGGATACCCTCGCCTACCTCATCGGCAAGGCGCAGCAGCACGACTTCATCATCGCCGCCGACGAGTGCTACAGCGAGATCTACATGGACGAAGCGGCCCCGCCGCCCGGCTTGCTGCAGGCGGCCGCGCGCCTGGGCCACCACAGCCTGAGGCACTGCCTGGTCTTCCATAGCCTGTCCAAGCGCTCCAACATGCCCGGCGCGCGCAGCGGCTTCGTGGCCGGCGATCCGGAGATCCTGGCGCAGTTTCTCCTGTATCGCACCTATCTCGGCAACGCCACCCCGCCCTTCGTGCAGGCCGGCGCCATCGCCGCCTGGCAGGACGAGGAGCACGTGCGCGCCAACCGCCGCGCCTACCGGGAGAAGTTCGACGCGGTGCTCGAGGTGCTGGCCGGGGTGCTGCCGGTGGCGCGCCCGGCGGCCGGCTTCTACCTGTGGCCGCAGGTGGGCGACGGCGAGGCCTTCGCCCGTGATCTCTATGCCCAGCAGCACGTGACCGTGCTGCCCGGCGCCTATCTGTCCCGCGCCGCCCACGGCGCCAATCCCGGCCGGGACCGGGTGCGCATCGCCCTGGTCGCGCCGCTGGAGGAGTGCGTGGAAGCCGCGCGCCGCATCCAAGATTTCGTCAGCTCAAGAAAAGGATAAGGACGTATGTCGAACCTGCAGCAGATCATCGAAACCGCCTTCGAGGACCGCGCCAGCATCAATCCGCGCAGCACCAGCGCCGAGCTGCGCGAGGCCGTGCACCACGCGATCGAGAGCCTGGACAAGGGCGTGCTGCGCGTGGCCGAGAAACAGGAAGGCCAGTGGGTCACCCACCAGTGGCTCAAGAAAGCCGTACTGCTGTCCTTCCGCATCGACGACAACTACCGCATGAACGGCGGCGAGACCCAGTACTACGACAAGGTGCCGCCCAAGTTCGCCGACTACAACAGCAACGACTTCCGTACCGGCGGCTTCCGCGTGGTGCCGCCGGCGGCGGTGCGCAAGGGCTCCTTCATCGGCCGCAACGTGGTGCTGATGCCGTCCTTCGTGAACATCGGCGCCTACGTGGACGAGGGCACCATGGTGGACACCTGGGCGACGGTGGGCTCCTGCGCCCAGATCGGCAAGAACGTGCACCTCTCCGGCGGCGTCGGCATCGGTGGCGTGCTGGAGCCGCTGCAGGCCAACCCCACCATCATCGAGGACAACTGCTTCATCGGCGCGCGCTCCGAGGTGGTGGAAGGCGTGATCGTGGAGGAAGGCTCGGTGATTTCCATGGGCGTCTACATCGGCCAGAGCACCAAAATCTACAACCGCGAGACCGGCGAGATCAGCTACGGGCGCATCCCGGCCGGCTCGGTGGTGGTGTCCGGCAACCTGCCGAGCAAGGACGGCAAGTACAGCCTCTACTGCGCGGTCATCGTCAAGCAGGTCGACGCCAAGACCCGCGCCAAGGTGGGCATCAACGAGCTGCTGCGGGACATCTGAGCGCCATGCTCACCCTCTACGGCATTCCCAATTGCGACACCTGCCGCAAGGCGCGGCGCTGGCTGGAGGAGCGCGGCATCGCCCACCGCTTCCACGACCTGCGCCGGGACGGCCTGGACGCGGCCATGCTGCGGACCTGGGCCGACGCCCTCGGCTGGGAGCGTCTGCTCAACCGCCAATCCAGCACCTGGCGGCAGCTGCCGGAAGCGGACAGGACGGTGGCGGACAGGGAGGCGGCCATCGCCCTGCTGGCCCGCCATCCGACCCTGCTGAAGCGTCCCCTGCTGGCGCGTGACGGCGCCTACCAGCTGGGCTTCCGGCCGGCCGACTACGAGGCCTTCTGCTCCTGAGCCGCCTTGTGGCTGCCGTCGCAGTAGGGCATGGCCCGCGAGCGGCCGCAGCCGCACACCCAGACATGCTGGGGGAAGCCGGCGGGCGCCAGCACGAAGGGACGGTGCCGGCCGTCGCAGCGCATGTGGCTGTCGTCGCAGAAGGGCGGGGACGCGGTCTGGCCGCAGCTGCAGATCTTCGCGCCCTCGCCCGCCGCCAGCTTGACGAGGTAAGGCTCCCCCTTGCGGTAAAGACTCATGATCCGCTGCATCTCCATCGTGAAGGGCGTGGCGCCACTGAAAACGGCCACTATAAAGTGCCGGCAAGATAACATACATCCAGCGAAATAAGGGGAACCCATGGCTGACCAGTCCGCCGTCCTGCAACTCGCCCAGGCGCTCATCGCCCGGCCGTCCGTCACGCCCGAGGACGCCGGCTGCCAGGACCTGATGATCGAGCGCCTGGAGCGGCTGGGCTTCGAGATCACCCGCCTGCCCTTCGGCGAGGTGCAGAACTTCTGGGCCCAGCGTGGCAGCAGCGGCCCGCTCTTCGTCTTCGCCGGCCACACGGACGTGGTGCCCACCGGTCCGCTGGAGGCCTGGCACAGCGATCCCTTCACCCCGGCCCTGCGCGACGGCGTGCTCTACGGACGCGGCGCGGCGGACATGAAGGGCAGCCTGGCCGCCATGCTCGTCGCCGTGGAGCGCTTCGTGGCCCTGCACCCCCAGCACCATGGCAGCATCGGCTTCCTGATCACCTCCGACGAGGAAGGGCCGGCCGTGAACGGCACGGTCAAGGTGGTGGAGTGGCTGCGGCAGCACAATCGCCGCATCGACTACTGCCTGGTGGGCGAGCCCTCGTCCGGCGAGGCTTTGGGCGACACCATCAAGAATGGCCGGCGCGGCTCCCTCAACGGCCGCTTGGTGATCAAGGGCGTGCAGGGGCACATCGCCTATCCGCAGCTGGCGGACAACCCCGTCCACAAGGCCCTGCCGGCCCTGGACGAGCTGGTCCGCATCGAGTGGGACGCGGGCAACGACTATTTCGAACCCACCCGCCTGCAGATCTCCAACATCCATGCCGGCACCGGCGCCAGCAACGTCATTCCCGGCACCTGCACCGTCGACTTCAACTTCCGCTTCTCCCCGGCTTCCAGCGACGCCGGGCTGCGGGCGGGCGTGGAAGCGGTGCTGAACAGGCACGGGCTCGACTATGAGCTGACCTGGTCCCTGTCCGGCCAGCCCTTCCTGACCCCGCCGGGCGAGCTGGTGAACGCCGCACGCGCGGCGATCCGGGCGGCCACCGGCCGCGAGGCCGCGCTGTCCACGGGCGGCGGCACCTCGGACGGCCGCTTCATCGCCCCCACCGGCGCCCAGGTCATCGAGCTGGGACCAATCAACGCCAGCATCCACAAGCTCAACGAACACGTCCGCGCGGCCGATCTGGATCAGCTGGCGGAAATCTACCGGGACATTCTGGAGCGGCTGCTGCGCTAGCCGCCCGCGGCAAGAACAACACCAAGCCTCCGAGGAAGATCACCGTGTCGACTGCAATCCCACGCCTGCCCCGCGTGACCGGCAGCGCCATAGCGCTCCTGCTCGCCTTCCCGACCCTGCTCACAGTGACGGCCTGCAGCACCACGCCGCCGCGCCCCGAACTGAGCGCCCCCAATCCCAAGGCCGCCTACAACCGGCCCTATACCATCCGGGGCCGTACCTACTACCCCATGGCCAGCAGCGCCGGCTATCGGGAACGGGGCATCGCCTCGTGGTACGGCTGGGAATCCGGCAACCGCACCTCCATGGGCACCCGCTTCGATCCCGACGGCATCAGCGCCGCCCATCGCACCTTGCCCCTGCCGACCCTGGTACGCGTGACCAACCTGCAAAACGGCCGTTCCGTGGAGGTGATGGTCAACGACCGCGGCCCCTTCATCGACGGCCGGCTCATCGACCTGTCCGCCGGCACCGCCAAGCGCCTGGGCATCACCGGCACCGCGCCGGTGGAAGTGGTGGCCTTGGGCGGTGCGCCGTTGCCGACCGCCCCGGCACCCGTCCCCGTCGCGCCGCCGGTGGCGCCGGCAGTCCCTGCGCTGCCGTCCACCGCTTCGGCGGGCGTTTATCTGCAGACCGGCGCCTTTGCCCTCGTCAGCAATGCCGAGGGACTGCGCCAGCGGCTCCTGAGCGCGGGCATCGCCAACGCCAGCGTGCTGTCCAACCCATCGCCAGGGAGCACGCTTTACAAGGTCCGAATTGGCCCTTTCGCGGACAGCCGTGAAGCGGAAACCGTCAGGCTGCGCCTGGCCGACGATCTGGGGATAAATGCGATGGTGGTGCTCCCCTGAGTGCCGCGTCTGCGCGACCTTCCCCCCTAATGCGGGCGATCAGCGGGTCAACTTTTCATCCGCGGCCAGAAACCCCCGGTTTCCGGCACTCTCACGCACCGGCCGCCCCCTTGTTTCCGGCCTTGCAAAGGATGTTTACAACTCGAACACCAGCGTTTATCCTTTTGTTTGAACGCGGGATCGCCTGACGACGCATCTCCATCATTCCTGGTTTCCCAGGCT
Source organism: Thermithiobacillus tepidarius DSM 3134 (assembly GCF_000423825.1). Classification (NCBI taxonomy): domain Bacteria; kingdom Pseudomonadati; phylum Pseudomonadota; class Acidithiobacillia; order Acidithiobacillales; family Thermithiobacillaceae; genus Thermithiobacillus; species Thermithiobacillus tepidarius. The sequence goes on along the minus strand of NZ_AUIS01000020.1, from coordinate 11,580 downwards.
TTTCATATTTCTTCTTCCACTTTCCCCGCCATCGGAAACTTTTCTGCGATTTCGCGGTCTGATTATAGCTTGGGAAACAGCTTCGACCGCCAGCACCGGAACCGCTTCCAAGCGCTTTGTTTCTGCCTCTGATCAACCCTGCTGGCGCCCCGGGCGCACCGCCCTGTTTTGCCGCCTCCCGCCGGGATGCGGCAGGCGAACGTATGGAGATGAATATGGAAGAGTTGAACAAACTGTTGAAAGCGGCCATGCAGCGGGTTGCCGAACTGAACGAGAAGGGCATTCTGCTCGGCCGCAAGCGCTACACCACCGTCGCGCAACGCAACGAGGTCTTCCGCGAAATCTTTGGCGTCAAGGGTCGCATTCTGACCGAGATCGTGGAGGCCAACGACGAGCGCGTGATCGTGCTGGCCCGCATCGAGTTTTTCCATGACGGCCAGTGGGTGCTGATCGGCAACGGCTATGCCGAGGAGCGGCGCAACTCCAGCCAGGTCAACCGCACCAGCGCCATCGAGAACTGCGAAACCAGCGCGGTGGGCCGGGCCCTGGCCAATCTGGGACTGCACGGCGGCGAGTATGCCAGCGCCAACGAGGTGGAAAACGCCATTCACCAGCAGCAGGAAGTGAAGGTGGACACCGTGACGGTGGAACAGCAGGAGCATCTGCGCACCCTGGCCGACGAGGTGCATGCGGACGTGGACAAGATGCTGGCCTTCTTCCACGTCGCCAGCTTCGCGGAACTGCCCGCCAAGGACTATAACCGGGCGGTCAAGATGCTCGAGAAGAAGCGGCGGGCCGCGGCATGAAGCAGCGCACGGCCGACTGGCTGGCGTGGCGCAGTCGGGGCATCGGTTCGTCCGAGGCCCCGATCGTGACAGGCGATTCGCCCTGGGCCACGCCCTTTGAGCTGTGGGAGAGCAAGACCGGCCGCCGGGCGCCGGCGCCCCGCACCGGGGCCATGCGCCGCGGCATCGCCCTGGAGCCGGTCGCCCGCGCGGCCTACGAGGCGTACACCGGCAACATCGTGGAGCCGCACTGCCGGATCCATCCCCAGCACGATTTCATGCTGGCCAGCCTGGACGGCATCTCCCTGGACGAGGATCTCATCCTGGAAATCAAGTGTCCCGGGACGGAGGATCATTCCCTGGCGCGGGCGGGCAAGGTGCCGCAGAAGTACATCGCGCAGATTCAGCATCAACTGAGCGTGACCGGCGCCGAAGTGTGTCACCTCTGGTCCTTCGACGGGGCGCAGGGCGTGCTGGTGGAGGTCTACCCGGATGGTGCCTACATCCATGATCTGGTGGAAGCCGAGCGCACCTTCTGGGGCTACGTGCAAGCCGACGAGCCGCCGCCACTCGGCGCCCAGGACCCCGTGCTGCGCGAGGATGCCGAGTGGGCGCGGCATGCCCGCGCTTGGCAGCAGGCCCAGCAGGCGCTGCAGGCGGCCAGGGCCGCCGAAGCCGAAGCCCGGGCGCGCCTGGAGGCCCTGGCCGGCACCGGCGTCACCATGGGCGCCGGGGTGCGGGTCGCCAAGACTTTCCGCAAGGGCAGCATCGATTACGGCAAGGTGCCGCTTCTCCAGGAGGTGGACCTGGAACCCTACCGCAAGCCGGGCAGCCTGGTCTGCACCATTTCCACCCTCGAGCGCAAGCAAGCCGGATAGCCTCGCCTATCCGGCTCCTCCAAGATCCAAGCCTTACAAAGTGAAGTAGAAGGTCGCACCCTGGCCCACGGTGCTTTCGGCCCAGATGCGCCCGCCGTGGCGGGCGACGATGCGCTGCACGGTGGCCAGGCCGATGCCGGTGCCCTCGAATTGGGCAGGCGGGTGCAGGCGATGGAAGGGCTCGAAGAGCTTGTCGGCATAGGCCATGTCGAAGCCGATGCCGTTGTCGCGCACGCAGTAGACCCGCTCCCCCGCTTCCTCCCGCACGCCGAACTCGATGCGCGCGTCCGCGCAGTCGCGGGTGAATTTCCAGGCATTGCCCAGCAAATTCTCCAAGGCCAGCCACAGCAGCTTGGCATCACCCTCGCCAGTGACCGCATCGGCAATCGCGAAGGTGACTTGCCGCTGCGGTTCGGCCTGCTGCAGTTGCCGCGCGATCTTGTGCGCCGCGGCGCTCAGATTCATCTGTTCCCGCTGCATCTCGCTGCGCGTCACCCGCGACAGATTCAGCAGGGCGTCCATGAGATCGGCCATCCGCTCGCTGGCGGCGCGCACCCGCGCCAGATAGCGCCTGCCCTCCTCGTCCAGCCGCTTGCCGTAGTCCTCCAGCAGCACTTGGCTGAAGCCGTTGATGGCGCGCAGCGGCGCGCGCAGGTCGTGCGACACCGAGTAGCTGAACGCCTCCAGCTCCAGGTTGCTGGCCTGCAGCTCGGCGGTACGCTCCGCCACCCGCTGCTCGAGGCTGGCGTTCAGGCGCCGGATCTCCGCTTCCGCCCGCTTGCGCGCCCCGATGTCTTCGATGATCGCAATGAAGTGGTCGGGCTGTTCGCCCCCCGCGCGCACCAGCGACACGGTCAGGTTGGCCCACAAGGTCTCGCCGCACTTGCGCAAATAGCGCTTTTCGATGGTGAAGGTCTGGATCTCGCCGGCCAGCAGTCGCTGCACCCAGGCGATATTCGATTCCAGATCCGCCGGATGGGTGATGTCCTGAAAGCGCTTTTGCAAGAGTTCCTCGGGCGCGTAGCCGAGCATGTCGCACAGCCGCTGATTCACCTGGAGCAACCGTCCGTCCGGCTGCGTCTGCGCCATGCCCACCGCCGCCTGATCGAAGGTGGCGCGAAAGCGCGCCTCGCTCTCGCGCAAGCGCTTTTCCGCCTGGCTGCGCTCCAGGGCGATGGCGGCCAAGTGGGTGGAGATGTCGATCAGCTGGCGATCCCGCGGGCTGGGACGGCGCGGTTCGTGAAAGTCCATGGTGATGGCACCCAGCACGCTGCCGTCGGACCCCAGAATGGGCGCGCCCCAGCAGGCGCGCAGCCCATGGCGGCGGGCCAAGTCCAGGTAATCCTTCCAGAGCGGATCCTCCATGATGTCGGCCACGAAGACCGGCGCCTTGTCCACGGCCGCCGCGGCGCAGGCGCAAGGCCCGGCACCGGGAGCGACGGCCATCGCCTCGACCAGGTCAACGACCTCGGACGGCAAGCGGCTGGGTGCGGCGCAACGGAAATGCCTGCCGCTGTCGTCCAGGACCAGGACGGCGCACATCGAGCCGGGGGCCTGGCTCTCCATGAAAGCAGCCAAGGCGCCAAACACCGCTTCCGGTGCCGCACCGCGGGCGATGGTCTCCAGCAGGTCCTTCTGGCCGCGCAGCAGAGCTTCGTTGCGCTTGCGCTCGCTGATGTCGTGGAAAGCGAGCACCGCCCCCTTGCTGTCGCCGTCGGTGATGGGCGAAGCGGTGTAGGCCACCGGCAGCAGCGAGCCGTCCCGTTGGGTGAAGACATCGTCATCGATGCGCACCGGTTCGCCCGAACGCATGACCGCCGTGGTGGGGCACTCGCTGCGGGGATGCCTGCTGCCGTCGGCATGCTGAAAGTGAATGAGGTCGTGCACCACCCGGCCGCGCAGCTCCGCTTCCGTCCAGCCGAGCATGCGTTCCGCGGCGGGATTCATGTAGCTGAGCCGGCCGTCCAGATCCAGCGCATAGACACCTTCCCCCAGGCACTGGGTCAAGGCCCGGGTGAAATTCAGTTGCGCGCGCAGCTGCTGTTCGGTCGCGCAGACCTCGCTGTAGAGCCGGGCGTTGTCCACGGCCAGGGCGGCCCGGCGGGCCAACTCCTCCGCCAGGGCCAGATCCGCCGGCCCGTAGCGGCGAGTCGATTCCGACAGGATGAAGGAGATGGCACCCAGGGTGCGGCCGCGGGCGATGAGAGGCACGCACATGTAGGAGCGGATTTTCAGCTGCCGCAGCGCGGCGAGGTGCTCCCCATCCCGCGCCACGGCAGCCAGCATGTCGTCGGTCACCCTTGCCAGAACTTCCGGACGACCGGTGTCGATGACCTTGGACACGCCGTAGCGGGGATTCGGAGCCGGCGGATAGAGCCGCCCCAGGTCGCGCAGCAGCATATCCTTGGCGGGATTGTGATGGGCCACGGCCACGCGCTCGAAGGAGCGATCCTGTTGCGCCATGTCCACCATGCAGGCGTCGCAAAAGCGTGGAACGGCCGCCTGGACCAGGCGCTGCAGCGTGGTCGTGTAATCCAGGGATTCCGACAGCAGCACACCGGTTTCGGCGAGAAAGGCCGCATCCGCCTGCGCCGCTTCGGTCCGCCGCAGGGCGCTGCGCAGGAGATCGCTGAGCCAGGTGATGAGCAGCGCCAGCAGGATGAAGCTGGCCAGACGCGAGACCACGTACAGGGGCGCTGCTTCGGAGGAGGCGAAGGGAGGCAGAAAGTGCAGAAGCGCGAAGGCGAGCATGGCGGTCGCCAGCAACCCCGGTCCCCAGCCGCCGAGCCATGCGCTCAGCATCACCGCGGCGATGGAAAAAGCCAGAGGCGCCACCCCGTAGGGCGACAGCAGCGTATTGATGAAAAAGGCCAGCGCGCTGAGCAGCAAGGCAGCAGCGTAGTGCCAAAACGCAGGTTTTATCGAAGGCATGGATTCAGCCTTGAAGCAGAAGGCGAAGGTCGATTCGGGAATGCGGCGATGGCAAAAGCAATACGAGCGGCTGCCACTGCAAACCGAATGGCATCGCGCATGCACAAGCCGAAGCAATTTAGAACAGACGCAGCAAGACAGCCGCTAAAAATAGCAAATTATCCGCTGGTGAGAAAGGCATTCCTGGCAACCACTTAGCAATCGATCTTAAACAAGCCGGCCGGCAGAGAATGTTCCCGGCCACCTGATGGGCAACGATGAGTTGGCGGCGGCGAGCAAACAGCACGGTCGTTGCCGCGGGAACAGCCCTGGCACGCCGCATGCTGCGGTGGGAAGGAAAAATTCGTTGTCACTGCTTGACTTACGGGATGGTGCCCGGGGCCGGACTCGAACCGGCATGCCCGAAGGCGAGGGATTTTAAGTCCCTTGCGTCTACCGATTTCGCCACCCGGGCGGGGGAAGGAATTTGGAGGCTGGGGTCGGAATCGAACCGGCGTCCACGGCTTTGCAGGCCGCTGCATAACCACTCTGCCACCCAGCCGGGGGCGCTTAATGCAAGAAAGGGGAAAGCACCGCTTTCCCCATGGAAATCTTGGAGCGGGAAACGAGACTCGAACTCGCGACCCCAACCTTGGCAAGGTTGTGCTCTACCACTGAGCTATTCCCGCATGTGATGAACGCTATTCTATGGATTACGCGGCGGCTGTCAAGCCCCGCTTGCATCACAACTTGCTTTCCGGCGGCGCGAAGCGCAGGTTCGGCCAAGCGGCGCGCAGATAGGCCAGCATGCTCCACAAGGTCAGGAAGGCGGCGAAAAAGAGCAGCGCGAGCCCGATGCTGTGCGTGGGCAGGCCAAAGATGGGGAAATCATAAAGCAGAAAAACGATGGCGAGCATCTGGCTGGTGGCCTTGCCCTTGCCGATCCATGACACCGCCACCTTGGCGCGCTGCCCCACCTCCGCCATCCATTCGCGCAGGGCGGACACGGTGATCTCCCGGCCGACGATGATGGCGGTCAGCAGGCCCGGCGCCCGGTCCGCGCCGGTCAGCAGCACGAGCGCGGTGGCCACCATGAGCTTGTCCGCCACTGGATCCAGGAAGGTGCCGAAGGGCGACACGGTGTTGTACTTACGCGCCAGATAGCCGTCCAGCCAATCGGTCAGGGAGGCGACGGCGAAAACCAGCGCGGCGCCGGCATTGCCCCAGGGAGCGTCGACGAAGAAAAACGCCACGAACACCGGGATCAGGGCGATCCGCAGCAGGGTCAGGTAATTGGGCAGTCTTGCCAGCATGGCCGGGCCGGCTCCTAGGGGGTGTCGGGATGCAGTTGGTTATAGATTCTCTGCGCTAAATTGTGATCGATCCCGGGCACGCGGGCAAGGTCCTCGATCCCGGCGTTCAGGATGCCCTTCAGCCCGCCGAAAGCCTTCAGCAGCGCCTGGCGCCGCTTCGGCCCGACGCCGGCGATCTCCTCCAGGCTCGACTGGGTGCGTGCCTTGCCGCGCCGGGCGCGGTGGCCGGTGATGGCGAAGCGGTGCGCCTCGTCGCGGATCTGCTGGATGCCGAGCAGGGCCGGCGAGTCGGCCGGCAGCACCAGCGCCTCCTTGCGCCCGGGCAGGAAAAGCTGCTCCAGGCCCGGCTTGCGGGTCGTGCCCTTGGCCACGCCCAACAACTGCACGTCATGGACGCCCAGGCCGTTCAGCACGTCCACCGCCACGCCGATCTGGCCGGGGCCGCCGTCGATGAGGATGAGGTCGGGCAACGGGGTGCCGGCCGCCACCTGCTTCTCGTAGCGCCGCGTCAGCGCCTGGCGCATGGCGCCGTAATCGTCGCCGGGGGCCACGCCGCTGATGTTGTAGCGGCGGTAATCGGATTTGCGCGAACCGTTGGCGTCGAAGACCACGCAGCTGGCGACGGTGGCCTCGCCCATGGTGTGGCTGATGTCGAAGCACTCGATGCGCTCGGGCGTGGCCTCCAGGCCCAGGGCATCGCGCATGGCCTCGAAGCGGGCCAGCACGGTGGCCTGCCCGGCCAGGCGCCGGCGCAAGGCATCACGGCCGTTGACGGCGGCCATGTCCAGCCAGCGGCGCCGCGGCCCGCGCTGGGGGTGGCTGATCTGCACCCGGTGGCCGGCCTGCTGCTCCAGCGCATCGCTGATCCACTGGGCGTTGCGCGGCATGTGGCTGACCAGGACGTTGCCGGGCACCGACTTGTCCAGATAGAACTGCGGCAGGAAGCCGGCCAGGAGATCGGCCTCGCTCACGCCCTCCGTATGCTGCGGGAAGAACGCCTTGCCGCCCAGGTGGCGGCCGCTGCGGATGAAAGCCACGTAGACGCTGGCGGCGTCCTGCTCGCGGCTGGCGGCGACGATGTCGAAGTCGCCGCCGCCCGACTGGTCCACGTACTGGCGCTCCTGCACCTTGCTCAGGGCGGCGATGCGGTTGCGCAGCTGCGCGGCACGCTCGAAGTCCAGCGCCTCGGCGGCGGCCTGCATCTGCCGGCCCAGTTCGTCGATGATCTCGTGAGTCTTGCCTTCCAGGAAGCGCACCGTGTTGCGCACGTCCTCGGCGTAGGCCTCGGGTGTCGTCAGCCCGACGCAGGGGCCGCTGCAGCGCTTGATCTGGTACTGCAGGCAGGGGCGGGTGCGGTTCTTGTAGTAGGTGTCGTCGCACTGGCGCACAGGAAAGACCTTCTGCATGAGATTGAGGCTTTCGCGCACGCTGGCGGCGGCCGGATAGGGGCCGAAGTAGCGTCCCCTCCCCTTGCGCGCGCCGCGATGGTAGCTCAGGCGCGGGAAGGGATGGGTGGTGTCCAGGTAGATGTAGGGATAACCCTTGTCGTCGCGCAGCAGCACGTTGTAGCGCGGCTGGTGCTGCTTGATGAGGTTGTTCTCCAGGACCAGCGCCTCGGTCTCCGTGTGGGTGACGTTCACCTCCACGTGATCCACCTGGGCCAGCATGGCCAAGGTCTTGGGCGGGTGCTTGGTCTTCTGGAAGTAGGAACTGACGCGGCGCTTGAGATTGCGGGCCTTGCCGACGTACAGCACCTCGCCGCCCCGGCCGATCATGAGATAGACGCCCGGGCGGGTGCTCAGGTTCTTCAGGAATTCGCTCAGATCGAAAGCCATGCGGAAAAGATCAGCTATTGCGCTCCGCCGGGTCCAGGTGACGCAGATAATCCCAGGAGTAGATGCCGGTGTTGTGGCCGTCCTCGAAAAACAGTTTGACGGCGTAATTGCCGACCGGCTCGATGTTGGTGATGCCGATCCCCTCCTTGCCGGTGATGACCTTGGCCTGGTCGGGGGTGTGGCCCTTGCAGTCGGCGCACGGGCATTCCACGCGCAGATATTCGAAGCTGTAGCGGCTGGTGTGCCCGTCCGCCCAGTCGATCTCCATCTGCTTGCTCAGCATCATGGGCCGGATTTCCAGGGGTTGGGTGCGCTTGTCCGTCATCGTGGTCCTCGTTTGTCAGTGGGCGGCCGTGCCGCCCGGGCCAGCTAGGCAGCCGAAAAGGGAATGGGGTACAATCGCGCGAATTTCAAATCATTGCAACGTTCCGAGGGAGTGCGCTCATGAAGATTTCCGCTTTCGACATCCGTCCCGGCAACCTGCTGGAATACGAAAAGGGCCTGTGGCGCGTGGCCAAGACCCAGCACGTCAAGCCCGGCAAGGGCGGCGCCTTCATGCAGGTGGAGATGAAGAACATCGAGACCGGCACCAAGACCAACATCCGCTTCCGCTCCGAGGACAAGGTGGAGAAGGCGGTGGTGGAGCCGCGCGCCATGCAGTACTTGTACAATGACGGCAGCGGCTACGTGTTCATGGATACCAGCACCTACGAGCAGATGACCCTGGACGCCGACGCCCTGGAAGGCCAGGTGGAGTTCCTGCTGCCGAACACGGACGTGCAGATCAACTTCCATAACGACCGTCCCATCGGCGTGGAACTGCCGCCGGCGGTGGTGCTGACCGTGGTGGAGGCCGACCCCGCCATCAAGGGGCAGACCGCCGCCAGCTCCTACAAGCCCGCCAAGGTCGAGACCGGCCTGACCGTGATGGTGCCGCCCTTCGTGAACACCGGCGAGAAGATCCGCGTGAGCACCGTGGACGGCAGCTATTTAGACCGGGCCTGAGCGCCCGAATTCCCTGAGCCGGGTCACAGCAGCATGGCCGCCGTCTTCGAGCCCGGCAAGGACCTGCTCGACTTTACGACGCGCTACTTCGGCGAGCGGGCGGCGGCCTATCTCGCCTGCGCCGGCCGCCCGACCCGTTCCCAGATCCGGGTCAACACCCAGCGCATCGAGGTGGAGGCCCTGCGCGCCCGCTTGGCCCGCCAGGGCATCCACACCCGTCCAAGCGTCCTGGACCCCGCCCTGCTCGCCTATGCGCCCGCAGATGCCAATGTGGGCGGGCTCCTGGAGCACGCCATGGGGCTCTACTACCTCCAGGATCTGAGCTCTTACCTGCCGGTGCGCGTCCTCGATCCCCAGCCCGGCGAGCGCGTGCTCGATCTCTGCGCCGCGCCCGGCTCCAAGACCACCCAGCTCGCCCAGGCCATGCAGGGCCGCGGCCTGGTGCTGGCCAACGACGTGTCGGCGGCGCGCGTGCGCGCCCTGGCTTTCAACCTGGACCGGCTCGGCACGATCAACGTCAGCCAGAGCCAGATGGACGGCGCACGCTTGGGCAATCTGCTGCCGGGCTACTTCGACCGTGTGCTCCTGGACGCCCCCTGCTCCGCCCTCGGCATCATCGGCCGCCAGCCGGAAGTGCTCGGCTGGTGGAGCCGCGAGCGGATGGAGCGTCTGGTCAAGGTGCAGGAGCGCCTGTTTCACGCGGCGGTCAAGGCGCTGCGCCCCGGCGGCCGGCTGGTCTACTCCACCTGCACCCTGACGGCCGAGGAAAACGAGCTGCGGGTGGACTGGGCCCTGCGCCAACTGCCGTTGACGCTGGAAGCCCTGCCCCCGCTGCCCGGGGTGAACGTCGAAGCCGGCTGGACCCAAGTGGACGGGCAAGCGCTGGATCCGCGCCTGGCGCGCAGCATCCGGCTCAATCCGCAGGACAACGACGGCCAGGGCTTCTTCATCGCTGCCTTCACCAAGACCGGCGACGCGGCGCGCGTCCGGCCAGCCCGCAGCCATGCCGGTCCGGCCCGCGCCGGGGCGCCGGACCTGCTGACCCCCGAACATCCCGAGATCCAGCCCATCCTGCGCCGCATGGAAAGCGAGTACGGCCTGCCGGCGGAGCTGCTGGATCAGTTCGCCTATCTGCGCGACAAGGACCTGTGGGTGATCAGCCGGGAGACGGAGCTCTCGGTGGCGCAACTGGCCCAGCGCAGCGGCATCCGCATGGCCCGCCTGAACCGGGAGGGCAAGCTCACCAAGGTGACCAGCGATTTCCTGCAGTTCATCGCCCCCTGGATCAGCCGCCGCCGGGTGGACTTGGCCGAACACGAGCAAGGCGCCCTGCAGGCCCTGCTGGCGGGCGGCAGCGTGCCCTACGCCGGCCCGGAGGGCGGCCAAGTCGCCATCTTCCACGACGGCCTCTGCCTGGGCGCGGGACTGGTGCAGGACGGCCTGCTCAAGAGCCAGATCCCCGGCAGCCGGCGCGCCGTGGTGCGCAACCTGGCTTAGGCCAGCGGGAAGGCGCGGCCGATCTCCTCGCGCAGGGCCAGATAATCCGGCGCCACCGCCAGCGCCGGCCAGGGCGTGCCGCCCTGCCCGCGCATGCGCTCCAGGCGCCCGGCGTCGGCGCGCGCGCCGAGCGCTTCCGCCGCCTGCATGGCCTGCAGCGCGGCCGCCGGATCGTTGCAGACTAGCAGCATGTCGCAGCCCGCCCGCAGCGCCGCCCCCACCCGCTCCGCCACGCCGCCCACCGCGCCGGCCCCGGCCATGGACAGATCATCGCTGAAGATGCAGCCCGCAAAGCCCAGCCGGCCGCGCAGCACGTCCTGCAGCCAGAAGCGGGAGAAACCCGCCGGCAAGGGATCGAGCTGCGGATAAATGACGTGCGCCGGCATCATCCCGGGAATGCCGGCGTCCACCAGACGGCGGAAAGGAACGAGGTCGAGCGCCTCGATGGCCGCCAGCGGGCGCTCGTCCACGGGAATGGCCAGATGCGAATCCAGCGCCGTGCTGCCGTGGCCGGGAAAGTGCTTGCCCACCCCGCGCAGCCCTGCCGCTTCCATGCCGCGCCAGAAGGCCGCTGCGAGGCGCGCCACGCCCTCGGGCTCGCGGTGGAAGGCGCGATCGCCGATGACGGCGCTCACTTCCAGGCCGAGGTCCAGCACCGGCGCGAAACTGATGTCGATGCCGAGCGCCCGCATCTCCACGCCGAGCAGCCGGCCGGCGTTCTCCGCCAGCCGCAGTCCGGCGTCCGCGTCGGCGTCGTAGCGCTGGCCCAGGCGCGCCATGGGCGGCAGGCGCGTCACGCCCTCGCGCAAGCGCTGCACCCGGCCGCCCTCCTGGTCGATGCCGACCAGCAGGGCCGGGCTGCGCAGGGCCTTGATCTCGGCCACCAATTCGGCCACCTGGGCGGGGCTTTCGCAGTTGCGGGCGAAAAGAATGATGCCGCCGAGCATGGGATGCAGCAGGCGCTCCCGCTCTTCGGGCGTGAGGCGCAGGCCGGCGACATCCGCCATGACGGGGCCAAGGGGCAGGGATAGGGGCATGGAAACTCCTAGGGTCTGTTCTCAATCAAGCCAACCAGACGATGGAACAAGCCAGATGGACGAACGACAGGAAGGAGTGGGCGAGCTTGTCGTAACGCGTGGCGATGCGTCTGAATTGCTTGATGCGAGCGAAGAAACGCTCGATCAGATTGCGGCTCTTGTAGATATGCCGGTCGAACGAGCGGGGGTTGAGTCGGTTGGAACGCGGCGGGATTACCGCCTGACCGCCCTGCGTCGTAATTGTTTCGACGAAGGCATCCGAATCGTAGCCCTTGTCGGCCACGATGAATTCGGCCGGCTGATCCTGGATCAGTGCTGCG
>NZ_AUIS01000019.1:5145-46889 GCF_000423825.1 Thermithiobacillus tepidarius DSM 3134 | reverse complement strand
CTCGGCAGGTCAGGTCGCCGACATCGAACAGGCCGCAGCACTGATCCAGGATCAGCCGGCCGAATTCATCGTGGCCGACAAGGGCTACGATTCGGATGCCTTCGTCGAAACAATTACGACGCAGGGCGGTCAGGCGGTAATCCCGCCGCGTTCCAACCGACTCAACCCCCGCTCGTTCGACCGGCATATCTACAAGAGCCGCAATCTGATCGAGCGTTTCTTCGCTCGCATCAAGCAATTCAGACGCATCGCCACGCGTTACGACAAGCTCGCCCACTCCTTCCTGTCGTTCGTCCATCTGGCTTGTTCCATCGTCTGGTTGGCTTGATTGAGAACAGACCCTAGGGATAATAGCATCTGTGGGCGGGTGCATCGCGCACATGGGCTGGGATGCGGGGCTTCAGCGCACGCAGAAAGGGACCGGCCGCGACCGGCTTGTTGACCGGCAACCGCGAGCCTGCCCGCTCCTGCGGCGGGCCAGCCGCATGGTCCCAGGCGGCCGTGCCGCCCCCTCATCCTGCCCGCTCACCACGGGAGAGGGTGTCCGGGGCTAGCCAGACGCGGTGCCCATCGATCACCCGACGGCGAACCGGCCGCGATGGTTCACGGGAAGGCAGGGGCGGGCTGGCCGGCGATCCCAGGGTGGCCGGCCGCGACCTTTATCGCGAGCGAGCTCGCTCCTGCAGCCGGTGGCAACAGCGGGGTCAGGGGTTTGGTTTTTCCACCCCCATTGTCCCGCTGAGCCGCACAGGACCGGCGGGAGATGCAGGGGCGAACTCGCTCGCGATTGCCTCCCCATCGGCACAATGGATCGCGAGCCAGCTCGTTGCTGCCGCCAGGGGCGGCAGCAACGAGCGAACGCCTGTTTGAGCGTAGCGAGCTGCGCAAGCGGCCCGCAGGGCGGGACAACGGAGGGGCCTCCGCTTTAGCACCAGTTCAGCCCAACCTACCCCACCTGTGAGCGGCGTGCCGAGTCAAAGGCCAGGGCGAGCGGGACGCGGCCACGCACCCGGCACGGTGCGCGCGCAAGCAGGTTGCCGCAGGAGCGAGCCTGCTCGCTTCTGCAAGCGCGGGACCAGCCTGCGACTGTCCGGCCCACTTCGCGGCGGAAGCCGCGCCTGCGCCGCACGCCACGGCACCATGGATCAGTGCGCCTCATCCCAGTTGCACCCCACCCCCACCGACACCTCCAGCGGCACCGCCAGCTCGGCCACGCCGGTCATGCGCTTGACCAATGCCGCCTTGACCTCGTCCACCCGCGCTTCCGGCACTTCCAGCACCAGCTCATCGTGCACCTGCAGGATCATGTGGCCGCGGCCCGGGTCCTCCTGCAGCCAGGCATCCACGGCGATCATGGCCAGCTTGATCAGGTCCGCCGCCGTGCCCTGCATGGGAGCGTTGATGGCGGTACGCTCGGCGTAGGCGCGGCGGTTGGCGTTGCTGGAATTGATCTCCGGCACGTAGAGGCGGCGGCCGAAGAAGGTCTCCACATAGCCCTGCGCGCGCGCCATGGCGCGCATCTCGTCCATGTAGCGGCGCACGCCCGGGTAGCGCTCGAAATAGCGGTCCACGTAGCGCTGCGCCTCGTTGCGCTCGATCTTGAGAGCCTGCGCCAGGCCGAAAGGGCTCATGCCGTAGATGAGGCCGAAGTTGATGGTCTTGGCGCGGCGGCGCTGCTCCGGATCCACGGCGGCGGGGGGCACGCCGAAGATCTCGGCGGCGGTGGCGGTGTGGATGTCCTCGCCGTGGGCGAAGGCGGCCAGCAGGCGCGCGTCGCCGGACAGATGGGCCATGATGCGCAGCTCGATCTGCGAATAATCGGCGCTCACCAGCAGGCAGCCCGGCGCCGCCACGAAAGCCTGGCGGATGCGGCGGCCCTGGCCGGTGCGCGCCGGGATGTTCTGCAGGTTGGGATCGGAGGAGGACAGCCGGCCGGTGGAGGTCACCGCCTGATGGAAGCTGGTGTGCACGCGGCCGGTGGCGGGATCGATCATGCGCGGCAGGGCGTCGGCATAGGTGCTCTTGAGCTTGGCCAGGCTGCGGTAATCCAGGATCAGGCGTGGCAGGTCGAAGCTTTCGGCCAGCTGGGACAGCACCTCCTCGCTGGTGGACGGCGCGCCGCCTGGCGTCTTCTTCTGCACCGGCAGCTTGAGCTTGTCGAAGAGGATTTCCTGGATCTGCTTGGGCGAGTTCAGGTTGAAGGGCTGCCCGGCCTGGGCGTGCGCCTGGGCCTCGACCGTCTGCATGGCGGCGGCCAGCTCCTCGCTCAGGATGCGCAGAGGCTCCGGGTCGATGCGCACGCCGGTGCTCTCCATGCGGGCCAATACCGGCACCAGGGGCATCTCGACCAGCCGGAACAGCGCCTTCAGGCGCGGCTCGGCCTCCAATTGCGGCCACAGGCACTCGTCCAGGCGCCAAGTGACGTCCGCGTCCTCGGCGGCGTAGGCGACGGCCTGCTCCACCGGCACCTGAGCAAAGCTGATCTGCTGCTTGCCCTTGCCCGCCACCTCGGCAAAGGTGATGGTGCGATGGCCCAGCACCTGCTCCGCCAGGGTGTCCATGTCGTGGCTGTGAGCGGTGCTCTGCAGGACGTAGCTCTCCAGCATGGTGTCGCGCGCGATGCCGCCCAGGCGGATGCCATGGCGGGCGAGGACGCGCAGGTCGTACTTGAGGTTCTGGCCAATCTTGGGCCGCTCGGGGCTCTCCAGGTAGGGCCGCAGGGTATCGAGCACCCGGGTGAGCGGCAGCTGCGGCGGTGCGCCCAGATAGTCATGGCCCACTGGAATGTAGACCGCCTCCGGGCAGGGCGCGCCCGGCGTCTTCCAGGCGAAGGACAGCCCCACCAAAGCGGCGTTGTTGGGGTCGAGGCTGGTGGTCTCGGTATCCACGGCGGCCCAGGGCGCCTGTTCCAAGGCGGCCAGCAGCTGGTCCAGCTCCTGTTCCGTGAAGATGCCGCGGTAGCGCTCGCGATCGATGGGCTCGGCATCGGCCGGGCGCACCGGCACGGCCGCGGGCTGCCCCTGCTCCAGTTCGCGCAGCCAGGATTGGAAGTCCAGCTGCCGGAAGAGTTCGCGCAGGCCTTCCTGCTCGGGCGCGCGGCGCTGCAGGTCCTCCAGGCCAAGCGGCAGTTCCAGCGTGGTGTGAATGGTGGCCAGCTCGCGGCACAGGGGCAACTGCGCCAGGCAAGCGCGCAAATTGTCCCCGGCCTTGCCCTTGATCTCATCGGCGTGAGCCACCAGCGCGTCCAGGCTGCCGTACTGCTGCAGCCACTTGCTGGCGGTCTTGGGCCCGACGCCGGGCACGCCGGGGATGTTGTCCACCGCGTCGCCCACCAGGGTGAGCCAGTCGACGATCAGCGACGGCGGCACGCCGAAGCGTTCCTCGATGGCGTCGGCGTCGCTGTAGCGTTCGCTCATGGTGTCCAGGAGCTGGATGCGGCCGTCCACCAGCTGCGCCATGTCCTTGTCGCCGGTGATGATGAGCACGTCGCGACCCTGGTCGGCGAAGCGCCGCGCCAGGGTGCCGATCACGTCGTCCGCCTCCACGCCGCTGATCTGCAGCAGCGGAATGCCGGACATCTGGATGATCTGATGGATGTAGGGGATCTGCCGGGTCAGGTCGTCCGGCATGGCCGGGCGCTGGGCCTTGTAGTCGCTGAAGCGCTCGTGGCGAAAGGTGGGGCCGGGGGCGTCGAACACCGCCGCCACGAAGCGCGGATCGCGCTCGCGCAGCAGCTTGCGCAGCATGTTGACCACGCCGTAGATGGCCCCCGTGGGCAGGTCCACGCGGTTGCGCAGGTCGGGCATGGCGTGGAAGGCGCGGTACAGAAAGCTGGAGGCGTCGATCAGGACGATGGGCGTTTCTTTCATCAGACTAGGGTTCCGGAAAATTTTCCGCCATAATAGCGGGAAAACACCATTCCCAATAGCTGGGGCAGAGAGGTCATTCATGCGTCCAGGCGTTTTTTCCAATGCGCTGTCCGGCCTGAAGTACGAGGAAGTGCTCACCCGCGAGCCCTGGAAGGTGCTGCAGATCATGACCGAGTTCGTGAACGGCTACGAGAAGCTCGCGCCGATCGAACCGAGCGTCAGCATCTTCGGCTCGGCGCGCATTCCGCCCGGGCACGTCTACTACGAGAAAACCGAGCGCATCGCCAAGCTGCTGGCCGATTCCGGCTTCTCCGTGGTCAGCGGCGGCGGCCCCGGCCTGATGGAAGCGGCCAACAAGGGCGCCTTCTCGGGCTCGGGCTACAGCGTGGGTCTCAACATCCAGCTGCCGCACGAGCAGCAGGACAACTCCTATCAGGACATTTCCCTGCACTTCCGCCACTTCTTCGCCCGCAAGGTGATGTTCGTCAAGTATGCCGCGGCCTACGTGGTCATGCCCGGCGGCTTCGGCACCCTGGACGAGGTGATCGAAGCGCTGACCCTGGTGCAGACCGGCAAGAGCCGGCGCATGCCCATCATCCTGGTGGGCAGCGAGTTCTGGGCGGGTCTGGTGGCCTGGTTCCAGGACACGCTGATCCGGGAGGGCATGATCAGTCCCGAGGACCTGGATCTGTTCACCGTGCTGGACGAGCCGGAGGACGTCGTCAAGGCCATCTTCCAGCATTACGAATACCGCGGCTTCGAGCCATCGGCGGCGGAGATCGAGGCCCTGATCAACCTGTAGTTCCGGGGCGCGGCAATCGTGCTATGATGAAATGAAACCGTTTTCGAGGCTCATCGACATGCGTTTTCTGCCTATCTTCCTCCTGCTGGGCGCCATGCTGGCCGGCCCCGCCGCCGCGCAGGACCTGGCCCCCGGCAAGAGCCTGGAGCCCGAGGTGACCATTGCCCCGCCGCCGGGCAGCGAGGTCGAGGAGTACCGCATCCGCGGCCGCCTGTATATGGTCAAGGTGACGCCGCCCAAGCCGCTACCGCCCTATTACCTGCTGGACACCGACGGCGACGGCCGCTTCGAAACCCGCCGCAGCACCCTGGATGAAAACTTCGTCATACCGCGCTGGGTGATCTTCGAATTCTGATCTCGCTTTTATGTCCGTCTACACCTGCGTCAGCCCCAGCGCGCTGGAGGATTTCCTGCGGCGCTACCGCCTCGGCCGCCCCTTGGGCCTGCGCGGCATCTCCGCCGGCGTGGAGAACAGCAACTTCTTCCTGGAAACCGAAGCCGGGGAGTTCGTCCTCACCATCTTCGAGCGCCTGCCGGCGGCCGACCTGCCCTACTTCCTGGACCTGACCGCGCATCTGGCGCAGCACGGCATTCCCTGTCCGCAGCCGATCGCTGACCGCGAGGGCCACTATCTGCAGCAGTTGTGCGGCAAGCCGGCGGCCATCGTGCAGAAGCTCTCCGGCAGCTCGGTGGAGCAGCCCAGCGATCGGCAGGCAACCGCCGTGGGTCGGCTGCTGGGCCGCCTGCATCAGGCCGGGCGCGACTTCCCGCAGCGCCGCGCCAACCCCACCGGCCCGCACTGGTGGGCGCAGACTGCCCGCGCCCTGGCGGGCCGGCTCAGCCCAGCCGAACAGGCGCTGCTGGACGACGAGCTGGCCTACCAGCGCCGGCAGCGGGCCAGCCACCTGCCCCAGGGCGTCATCCACGCCGATCTCTTCTGCGACAACGCCCTCTTCGAGGGCGACGTCCTCACCGGCGTTATCGACTTCTACTACGCCGCCGACGACCTCTACCTTTACGATCTCGCCATCACCGTGAACGCCTGGTGCTCGCGCGCGGACGGCGAGCTGGACCCGGCGCTCAGCCGGGCCCTGTGCGACGCCTACCAGGCCGAGCGGCCCTTCGTGCCCGGTGAGGCCTCGCATTGGTCCACCGCCCTGCGCGCCGCCGCCCTGCGCTTCTGGCTCTCGCGCCTCTACGACTTCCACTTCCCGCGCCCGGGCGACCTCATCCAGATCAAGGACCCCGAGGAGTATCGCCGCATCCTGGAGGCGCGGCGCGCCGACTGCCTGCTACCTCTTTGACGCCCGGCCGTATTTGTCCAGGAACTCCGTCACCGTCCTGAGCAGGACCGCATCCTGGCCGGTGAAGAAATGATCGGCGCGCGGTACCGCCACCTGCCGGGAGCCGGCATGGTGGCGGATGGCCGCCGCCCGCGCCTTGGCCGTCTGCAGCACGGCGGGCAGATCGTTCTGGCCGTAGAGGTCGAGGATCGGGAAATGAACCTTGCCGGCGCCCTGGAAGGCCAGGGAGTTGCCGATGGCCACCCAGGCCTGCACGGGTGCGTCGGGATGGGCGGCGAGGAAGTGATCGGTCATGCGCGTGCCCATGCTGTGGGAGACTACGGCGGGCCGGGCATAGCCCTTGGTCTTCAGGAAATCCAGCGCCGCCTGCAGGCGCTCGTCGGCCTCGGGCAGGACGGCCGCATAAGCTTCCGGCTTGGCATCCGCCGCCAGCACCGGCATCTGCACCGACAGGGTGGTGTAGCCCTGCTGCACGAGCTGCTGGCGCAACTGGCCGATCAGCCCCCAGTCCGGGTGCACGCCCATGCCGTGCACCAGCACCACCGCGTTCTTGGCCTCGGGCGCTTCGGTGTAGATGGTCAGGAATTTGTGGCCGTTCTTCTGCTCCAGGTACACGGGATCGCCCACCACGATGGCGTCCTTGATCTCGCCGGCCCACTTCTGCTCACGTTCGTAGTCGGCCGCCGCCAGGGCATGGCCGGCGCTGAACAGCAACAGGAATGCCAAAAGCAGATGACGCATCGGTCTCCTCCGGATTCAAAGCAGGGAAAAAGCCATCCTCACCGCTAAAGTATAGAGCAAAACAGCGAAGCCCTTTTTCAGGGCGCTTACCGGCAGCCGATGCGCCAGGCGCGCGCCCAAGGGCGCGGTCAAGACGCTGCCCAGCACCAAACCGGCCAAGGCCGGCAGGTAGACGAAACCCAGGCTGTAGGCCGGCAGCCGCTCCGCCGCCATGCCATTGAGCCCGTAGCCCAGGGCACCGGCCACGGCGATGGGCAGGCCGAGGGCGGCGCTGGTGCCGATGGCCCGGTGCAGGGGCACGTTGCACCAGCTCAGGAAGGGCACCGACAGGGTGCCGCCGCCGATGCCCACCAGGCTCGACACCCCGCCGATCACCCCGCCCGCCGCCGTCAATCCCGCACGGCCCGGCAGGCGCCGCTCCGGCCGCGACCGGAAACCCAGCAGCATCTGCGTGGCCACGTAGAACTCGAAGACGACGAAGATCAGCACCAGCGGCCGGGTCGGCAAGCCCGCCGCCAGCACCGTACCCAGCAGGGTGCCGACCACGATGCCCGGCGCGAGGCCGCGCCAGGCCCGCCAGTCCACCGCCCCGTGGCGGTGGTGGGCGCGCAGGGAGGCGATGCTGGTGAAGACGATGCTGGCCAGCGAGGTGCCGAGGGCGAGATGCATGATCTGGCCGGCGGCAAAGCCCTGGGCGGCGAAGAGGAAGCTCAGCACCGGCACGATCACGAGCCCCCCGCCAACGCCGAGCAGGCCGGCCAGGAAACCGGCACCCAGGCCGGTGGCGAGATAAAGCAGGACGACAGTCATGGACACGGATTCCGAAGCGCTTGGGGAATGTCCGGATCTCCGACGCGGCCGTGCCGGACACGGCGCATACCTTAGCGGCTTTGCCCTGTTCGTGGCAAAGGCCGCGGACGGCGGTCAGCGCAAAACGGGGTGATCGCCATGCCCATCTTTACTTGACAAATCCGACCTGGCGCTTATAAGTAATATAACGTTCACTTACTGAGTGGGCGTTATTTCGACGGCAATCCAGGAGGATGTACCATGGACACGGAAACCCTCGACGTACGCGGCAAGAGCTGCCCGACCCCGGTGCTGGAAACCCGCAAGGCCCTCAAGGCGCAAGCCGGCGGCAGCCTGCTGCGGGTGCTGGCCACCGATCCCGGCTCGGTGAAGGACTTCGACGCCTTCTGCCGGCAGACCGGCAACGAGCTGGTGGAATCCGGGGAAGCGGAAGGCACTTACAGCTTCGTCATCCGCAAGACCCAGGGCTGAGGCACCCGGCCGGGCGGACGCCCGCCCGGCCCCCTTCAGGAACGTGCATGAACACCACCAAAGCACCCGCCGCCCGGCGGCGCCTGAGCGCGGCGGCGCGCCGGGAGAGCATTCTGGCCGCGGCACAGCGGCTGTTTTCGGACAAGGGCTTTTTCGGCGTCCCGGTGGACGAGATCGCCAGGGCCGTGGGCGTCAGCCCGGCCGTGCTCTACAAGCACTTCCCATCCAAGGAGGCGCTTTACGAAGCCGTGCTCAACGCCATTGCCTGCCGGCGCGAGGACTACGTGGCGGCGGTGCTGGAGGAACCCTCCGATTTTGCCAGCGTGCTGCAACGCATCACCCTGGTCTATGCGCGCAGCGTGGCCGCGGAACCCGACTACCTGCGCCTGGAACTGCACGCCATGCTGGAGGGCAGCGGGACCGTGGTGGATTTCTTCGAACACCGCTGGCGGCCATTCGCCGATTTCATCGAGGCGGGCCTGCGCGAGATGGCGGCCGCAGGGAGCATCCCGCCCGTGGACGAAAAGGCGGCCAGCCTGCTCTTCCAGGGCATGCTGCGCGAGGCCCTGCTGACCAAGCTGCTGCACCAGGCGCCCCGCTACCGGGAGGTGGCGCTGCCGGCACTGGTGGAGCATCTTCTGGAGCTCTTCTTTCGGGCCGTCGGCTTGGTGGTGCGAGCGGAGCATCGCTAAAAGCACTGGCCGGCCAATGGTGCAAACAGGCGGGCAGCTCCATCTTCCACAGGGTCATGCTCCGGCTTGCAGCGCGCATACAATGCGCGTAGCCTGTGCGCACGCTTCCAAGGGGGCAGCCCATGCACATCGACGCTCATGACCCTGCCGCGCCGAAAAAACCGGTGAACCTGAGCATCAACAGCGATCTGTTGCGCCAAGCCCGGGCGCTCAAGATCAATCTCTCGCAGACGCTGGAGGAGCGCCTGGCCGAACTCCTGCGCGAAGCGCGGCGCAGCCAGTGGCTCGTGGAGAATCAGGCCGCGCTGGACGCCTACAATCGTCACATCGAGCGCCACGGCGCTTTCAGCGACGGGCTGCGGCAGTTCTGATGGCCCAGTTCGACGTGCACCGCAACCCCAACCCGGCGACCCGCGCGGTGGTCCCCTATCTGCTGAACGTGCAGTCCGACCTCCTCGACCGGTTGGCCACCCGAGTGGTGGTGCCGCTGGTGCGGGCCGCCGAACTGGAGCAAGCGGCCGCGCAGCTCAACCCGTGCTTCGAGATCGAAGGACAGGCGGTGGTCATGTCCACGCCCGAACTCGCCGGCGTGCCGCAGCGCGCCTTGGGCGAGCGGGTGTTATCCCTGCAGCACCGGCGCGACGAGATCACTGCCGCCCTGGATCTGCTCTTCACCGGCATCTAGATGCACCCCGGCATCCCCACGCACGCCCCCGCTCCCCGCTGGCAGTTCTGGATCGACCGCGGCGGCACCTTCACGGACATCGTCGCCCGCCGGCCGGACGGCACGCTGCTCGTGCACAAGCTGCTCTCGGAGAACCCGGAGCGCTACGCCGACGCAGCCCTGCAGGGCATCCGCGAGCTCCTGGGCCTGCCCGCCGACGCCCCCCTGCCCGCCGCGGAGATCGAGGCGGTGAAGATGGGCACCACGGTGGGCACCAATGCGCTGCTGGAGCGCCGCGGCGCGCGGGTGGCCTTCGTCACCACCGCGGGCTTCGGCGACGTGCTGCGCATCGGCTACCAGCACCGGCCGGACATCTTCGCCCTGCACATCCGCTTGCCGGAACAGCTCTACGAGCGCGTGATCGAGGTGCCGGAGCGCTACAGCGCCCAGGGCGAGGAGCTGCTGGCGGTGGACCGCGCGGCCGCCCGCGCCGCGCTCCAGGCCGCCTATGACGCGGGCATCCGCGCGCTGGCGGTCGCCTTCCTGCATGCCTACCGCCATCCCGAGCACGAGCAGCAGGTGGGCGAGCTCGCCCGGGAGATCGGCTTCACCCAGATCTCCCTCTCCCACCAGGTCAGCCCGCTCATGCGCATCGTCGGCCGCGGCGACACCACGGTGGTGGACGCCTATCTCTCGCCACTGCTGCGGCGCTACGTGGCGCAGGTGGAGGCCGGGCTGGCGGGCGATGGGACCCGCCTGCTCTTCATGCAGTCCAACGGCGGCCTGGTGGACGCGCGCTTTTTCGAGGGCCGGGACTGCATCCTCTCCGGCCCGGCGGGCGGCATCGTCGGCGCAGTGAAGACGGCGGCGCAGGCAGGCTTCCACAAGCTCATCACCTTCGACATGGGCGGCACCTCCACCGACGTGGCCCACTACGACGGCGATTACGAGCGCCGCTTCGAGACCGAGGTGGCCGGGGTGCGCCTGCGCGTGCCCATGATGAACATCCACACGGTGGCGGCGGGCGGCGGCTCCATCCTGCACTTCGACGGCAGCCGCTACCGGGTCGGGCCGGACTCGGCGGGCGCCAATCCGGGGCCGGCCAGCTACCGGCGCGGCGGCCCGCTCACGGTGACCGACTGCAACGTGATGCTCGGCCGCCTGCAGCCGGATTTCTTCCCCCGGGTCTTCGGGCCCGCCGGCGACGAGCCGCTGGACGTCGCGACCGTGCGCGAGCGCTTCGCCCGGCTGGCCGACGAGATCCGGGCCGCCACCGGCGACACGCGGACGCCGGAGCAGGTGGCCGAGGGCTTTCTCACGGTGGCAGTGGAACAGATGGCCGACGCCATCAAGGCCATTTCCGTGCAGCGCGGCTACGACGTGACCGGCTACACCCTGTGCTGCTTCGGCGGCGCCGGCGGCCAGCATGCCTGCCGGGTGGCGGACACCCTGGGCATGACGCGCGTCTTCCTGCATCCCTTCGCCGGGGTGCTGTCGGCTTACGGCATGGGCTTGGCCGAGCAGCGCGTGCTGCGCGAGCGCGCGGTGGAGGCGCCGCTGGACGCCGCGCTGATGCCGCAGCTCGAGGCCGACCTCGCCGCCCTGGAAACCGAGGGGCGGGCGGAGCTGCAGGCCCAGGGGATCGATGATGCCGCGCAGATCCGCGTGCTCCGGAAGGCGCGGCTGCGCTACGCCGGCACCGACACGGCCCTGCTGGTGGACTTCGGGCCCCTGGCCGCCATGCAGGCCGCCTTCGAGGCCGCGCATCGCGGCCGCTACGGCTTCCTCTATCCGGACAAGGCCTGCCTCGTAGAGGCGCTGCTCGTCGAGCTGGTCGGCGAGACGGCCGCCGTGACGACGCCGACGCTCGCGGCCTGCGGCGAAGCGCAGGCAGGCAGCCCGCTCGCCACGGTCCGCACCTGCGTGGCCGGCGCCTGGCAGGACACGCCCGTCCACGCGCGCGACCGCCTGCAGCCCGGCGTGCGCCTGCCGGGCCCGGCCATCATCGTCGAGCCGACCTCGACCATGGTGGTGGAACCCGGCTGGCAGGCGGAGCTCACCGCGCGCGGCGAGCTCATCCTCACCCGTCACACCCCCCTGCCGCGCCGGGAGGCCATCGGTACCCGCGCCGACCCGGTGATGCTGGAGATCTTCAACCGGCGCTTCATGTCCATCGCCGAGCAGATGGGCTACACCCTGCAGAACACGAGCTTCTCGGTGAACATCAAGGAGCGCCTGGACTTTTCCTGCGCGCTCTTCGACGGCGCCGGGCAACTGATCGCCAACGCGCCGCACATCCCGGTGCACCTGGGTTCCATGGGCGAGAGCGTGCAATCCCTGATCCGCCGCTTCGGCCACGCGCTGGCGCCGGGCGACGTCTACCTCCTGAACTCGCCCTACGCCGGCGGCACCCACCTGCCTGACATCACCGTCATCACGCCGGTCTTCGACGAAGCCGGCGACCGGCCGCGCTTCTACGTGGCCTCGCGCGGCCACCACGCGGACGTGGGCGGCATCACGCCGGGCTCCATGCCGCCCCTGAGCACGCGCATCGACGAGGAAGGCGTGCTGAGCGAGGGATTGCGCATCGTGGCCGGGGGCCGCTTCCTGGAGGACGCGGTGCGGGCCTGGCTGGCCGCGGGCCCGCATCCGGCCCGCAACCCCGCGCAGAATATCGCCGACCTGCGCGCCCAGGTGGCGGCCAATGCCCGCGGCGCCCAGGAACTGCACAAGCTGGTGGCGCACTACGGCCTCGCCACCGTGCAGGCCTACATGCAGCATGTGCAGGACAACGCCGAGGAGGCGGTGCGCCGGGTGCTCGACGTGCTCCGGGACGGCAGCTTCCGCTACCGCATGGACGACGGCGCCGAGATCGCGGTGGCCATCCGCATCGACCGCGCCCGGCGCCGGGCGCGCATCGACTTCAGCGGCACCTCGCCCCAGCAGGCCGGGAACTTCAACGCCCCCGCCGCCATCTGCAAGGCCGCCGTGCTCTACGTCTTCCGCACCCTGGTGCGCGACGAGATCCCGCTCAACGCCGGCTGCCTGCGGCCCCTGGACATCGTCATCCCGGCGGGCTCCCTGCTCAATCCCAAGCATCCGGCGGCGGTGGTGGCGGGCAACGTGGAGACCTCCCAGTACATTGTCGACGCCCTCTATGGGGCACTCGGGGTGCTGGCCGGCAGCCAGGGCACCATGAACAACCTCACCTTCGGCGACGGCGAGCAGCAGTACTACGAGACCATCTGCGGCGGCTCGGGCGCCGGGCCGGACTTCGACGGCACCGGCGCGGTGCAGACCCACATGACCAACTCCCGCATCACCGACCCGGAGGTGCTGGAATGGCGTTTCCCGGTGCTGCTGGAGCGCTTCGCCGTCCGCCACGGCAGCGGCGGCGCGGGCCGCCGGCGCGGCGGCGACGGCGTGGTCCGACGCCTGCGCTTCCGCGCGCCCATGACCGCCGCCATCCTGTCCAGCCACCGGCTGCTGCAGCCCTTCGGCCTGGCCGGCGGCGCGCCCGGCGCCTGCGGGCGCAACTGGGTGGAGCGCGCGGATGGCCGCCGGGAGATGCTGCCGGGCAAGGCGCAGGTCGAAGTGCGGGCCGGCGACGTGCTCGTCATCGAAACGCCGGGCGGCGGGGGCCATGGCGCGGCCTGAGCGCCCGCTGCAGCTCGTCATCGCGCCGGACGCCTTCAAGGGCAGCCTGGAGGCCCGCGCCGTGGCCGAGGCCATCGCCGCCGGCTGCCGGCGCGCGCTGCCGGACGCCGTGATCCGCTGCTTTCCCCTGGCCGACGGCGGCGAGGGCACGGTGGCCAGCCTGCTCGCCGCCCGCGGCGGACGGCTGCGCGGCGTGCGCGTGCACGGGCCATTGGGCGAGCCGGTGGAGGCCGGCTACGCCATCCTGCCGGACGGCGCGGCGGTGATCGAGCTGGCCGCCGCCTCGGGCTTGCCGCTGCTGCCGGCGGCCCGGCGCGATCCGCTGCGCGCCAGCTCCTTCGGCACCGGCGAGCTCGTCCGCGACGCCCTGGATCAGGGCTGCCGCCGCCTCATCGTCGGCCTCGGCGGCAGCGCCGTCAACGACGGCGGCCTGGGGCTGCTGCAGGCGCTGGGCTTTCGCTTTCTGGATGCCAAAGGACAGTCGGTGGGGCCGGGCGGCGGGGCGCTCGGCGCCATCGCGCGCATCGACGTCAGCCAGGCCGACCCGCGCCTGCGCGACGCGCAGCTCATCGCCGCCACCGACGTGGACACCCCCCTGCTCGGCCCCGAGGGCGCCACCCACACCTTCGGCCCGCAGAAGGGCGCGACGCCGGCGATGCTGGAGACGCTGGAAGCCGGCATGCGCCACTATGCGGACAAGATTGCCGAGACCCTGGCCGTACGGGTGCACGACTTGCCCGGCGCCGGCGCGGCGGGCGGCTGCGGCGCGGCCCTGCACGCCTTCCTGGGCGCGGAGATCCGCAGCGGCGTGGCACTGGTCATGGAGGCGCTGGGCGTCGCGGCGGCGCTGGCCGGCGCCGATCTTCTCATCACCGGCGAAGGCCGCATCGACGGCCAGACCCGCCGCGGCAAGGCGCCCTACGGGGTGGCGCGGCTGGCCAAGCGGCACGGGGTGCCGGTGCTCATGCTGGCCGGCGCCGTGGCGCCGGAGGCGCGGATGCTGCTGGAGGACGGGATCTGCGACGTGCTGCTCGGCATTCCGCCCGCCCCCATGTCGCTGGAAATAGCGCTGGCGCACACGGCGCAGCACTTGGCCGACGGCGCCGAGCAGCTCCTGCGCGCCTACCGGCTCGGCCGCCGCAGCGGCTGAGCCTCAGGCCGCCGGCGGCACCCGCCGTTGCGCGCCGAGCTCCACGATCTCCAGGCGCCGGCCGTGCTTGGCGAAGTAGCGGGTGAGAATGGTGTAGGTATCGAGGTCGAAGCGCGCCTGGCGGCGCAGCGTGTCGGCGTCGGGCAGGGCGTCCCCAGGGCGCAGCGTGCCGAGATAGCACCAGGCGTCGAGCACGTGCAGCTCCTCCCGCTCGCCCGCGGCGTCCCGCTCGCGCAGGCCGACAGGGCCGGCAAAGGGCCAGCTCTGCACCCGCAGGCGCGCCAGGGCCGCCGCCAGCCGGGCATCGTGGGCCGCCGCGCTTTCCTCACCCACGCAAGCGCCCCGGCAGCGCTTGAGCTGATAGGCGAAGCAGGGCCCGCGGCCGCCCTCCAGGCCCAGATGCCGCTGGCACAGGCCATGCTCCTCGGCCAAGCCGCGCAGGCAGTCGAGCGCGTCGCGGCGGCTCTTGAAGAGGCCGTAGAGATTGTCCAGCCGGCTGAAATCCAGCTCGCCGGCCTGCACCAGCTGCGGCGCCCGGCCCGGCTCCCACTGGAAGGCGCACAGGCTGCGATTGCGGCGCAGGCGCTGGTTGTGGATGGGCATCAGCGTCTTGACGAGCCGGGCTTCCTGCAGGAGCGCGCCCAGCTCGCCGGCGGTCTCGATCCAGTCGACGCGCCGGATCTGCTGGGCGATGCGCATGTCTTTGTTGAGGCGATGGTCGCCGGAGAAGTGGGACAGCACCCGCTCGCGCAGGTTGACGCTCTTGCCCACGTAAAGCACGGCGTCGTTGTCGCCGTGGAAGAGATAGACGCCCGGCCCCTCCGGCAGCGCCTCCAGGGCCTCGGCGTCCAGCCCGGGCGGCAGGCTCGGCGTCTTGAGGAGCATCTGCACCGCTGCGGCGAGTTCGTCCGGGCTGCGCTCACGCTGGAACACCCGCAGCAATTCCCACAGCACGCGCGCGTCGCCCAGCGCCCGGTGGCGTTCGGCCGCCGGTAGTCCATGGCGCTCGATGAGGCTGTCCAGGTTGTGGTGCCGGTGCTCGGGATAGAGGCGGCGCGAGAGCTTCACCGTGCACAGCACCTTGGCCTGGTAGCGCAGGCCCTGGCGGCGGAACTCGTTCTTGAGAAAGCCGTAGTCGAAGCGGGCGTTGTGGGCGACCAGCACCTTGCCGGCCAATTGCGCGTGCAGCGCCGGGCCGATCTCGGCGAAGCTGGGGGCGCCGGCGACCATGGCGTTGGAAATGCCGGTGAACTGCTCGATCCAGGGCGGAATGCGCACCTGTGGATCGACGAGCGTGCTCCACTCGCGCAGGACCCGCCCGCCGTGCACTTCGATCAGGCCGATTTCGATGATGCGGTCGCTGGTGGCGTTGCCGCCGGTGGTTTCCAGGTCCAGGAGGACCAGAGGCTGGTCAAGCATGCGAAGCGTCCCTTCACGTGGCCTCCCGTTTGTTCTTGTCGTGCTGCTCAGACCATCCGACCATGGTCCGGGTTCAACTTTCGCCCGGGGCTTGGCGCCGCCCGGCCAGCCAGCTCCACAAGAGCCCGCTCGGCCGCTCCGTGCCGTTGCGTACGTAGTCCAGGACGTTGTGATTGCTGGCGGTCCAGGCCATCGGCGCGGCCGCATCCGGGGGACCGCAGAACAGGATGCGGTCGCCGGGACGCAGGGATTGGCTGTCCTCCGGCAGCAGCACCTCCTCCTCGCCGCGCTTGAGCAGCAGGGCGAGGCAGGGCAGCTGGCGCGCGCGGTCGCGCGGGTCCGCGTACAGGTGGGCCAGGCGCAGCTCCTCGCCGGTCCGCAGGGCATCCCACAGGGCTGGCGTGCGCCCCGCATCGATCTCCAGATGCCAGGTGTCCGGCGCTTCCTCGCCGACCACGCCGATGATGCGGCTGACCAGGGCGTTGGCCCAGTCGTCGTCGTGATGGCGCGCCAGGCGCAGGAACTCGCTCAAGAGCGGGGTGGTGATCAGCGCCAGGATCTGGCGGGCGATGATGCCGGCGGGCTGCATGACCAGATCCAGGCGCGCGGCCTGAAAGACGGCGCGGTTTGCGCGCTGGTTCTGGCGCGCCACCAGGAAGAGCCGGGGGTTGAGGCTACGGGCGGTCACGATGATGGACAGGTTGTTGGTGTCGTTGTCGGTGCCGGCCACCAGGCCGACCGCCTGGCGGATGCCGGCCTCGCGCAGGGTCACCGCCTCGGTGCCCCGCCCCACCACCGCATCCGGCGGCGCCTGAGTGCGCGCCGGCTCGGCCTCCACGATCACGGTGCGGATGCCCTGGAAATCCAGGTAACGCTGCAGCGCCTTACCGAAGCGGCCGTAGCCGCACAGGATCCAGGTGCCGCGCGGCGGCGTCAGGAATTCGGTCAGCGGCATGCGGCGGGTGCTGGTCAACCACTCGAAAATAGCGTGCCGGCTGGGCGAGTGGATGGCCATGGCGAGGCGGTCGGCAAAGATGTCGAATGGGTTGAGGACGTGATCGGTGCCGAAGGACTCCATGTTGGCCTCGGTGTCGTGGGACTCGGCCCGACAGATGACGCGCAGGGGCGGGTTGAGAAGCTTGCCGGTGATGGCGACCTTGAGGTTGACGTCGTCGGCGCGGGTCAACGCGAGCACGCCGGCGCAGCGGGGGTGGGTCAGGCCGGCGGCCACCAGGGCGTCCGGGTCGGCCGCATCCGCGCAGATTCCCGGCACGAAGACGCCCAGATCCTCGATGGCCAGCGCATCGATGCGCTCCTGGGCGCTGTCCAGCACCACGGCGCGCAGGCCGCGCGCCGCCAGCTCCCGCACCAGCAGGCTGCCGGTGTCGCCGTAGCCGCAGACCAGGAAAAAGGGCTCGGTGATGTGGCGGACGTTGCGCCTGAAGCGGGTGTCGACGATGACCCGGCGGAAGGCGGGATCGCGCAGGGTGGCGAGCAGGGCGCCGATGGCGTAGAGCCAGGCGGTCACGGTGAGATAGATGGTGAAGGTCGTCCACAGGCGCTGCGCGTCGGTGAAAGGATACGGTACCTCGCCGAAGCCGATGGTCGAACCCATGAAGCTGACGAAGTAGAAGGCGTGGAAAAAGTCCATGCGCCAGGGCCGGCCCTGCGGGTCCATGCCGGGGATGAGGACGAAGCCTAGCACGGAGACGGCATAGGCGAGGATGAGCACCACCAGCGGCAGGCGCATGCGCCGCAGGAGGAGGAAGAGCCCGATGTTCATGGCCGCCGCCTCAGCGCCGCATCATCACGGTCTCGACCACCAGCAGCACCACCGACACCAGATTGGCCAGCAGGGCACCGCCGGACAGGGACACGATGCTGCCCATGACCATGGGCGTCAGCCCCACCGCCGTCACGTAGAGCGCCACGCCCCAGACCACGGCCGCGGCGATGAGCTGCACGTCGGCCACCAGGCTGGTGGCCAACAGCACGGCCCCGATGTGGGTACGGTCGCCGAACTTCATCACCGTGGCGATCAGGTTGACGACGATGGCGGCGAAGAGCTCGTAGACGTTGTGGTGATTGGGATCCTCGATCTCGCCGATGAAAAAGCCGAAGTTCAGCGTCATCGCCAGGACGATGACGAAGGCGAAGACGACTTTTTCCATGTTCATGCGCACCCTCCGGGAAGTGGATTGCAGTAAGTATAGAACCCCTTTTCTCGATGAGAGTCCTGGCTGCCAGGCCAGCGCGGGTTGCGGCCGCGGTCGTGCTGCCGTAGGAGCGGGCGGGCTCGCGATTTTGCCGTGGTCGGCACTTTGATCGCGGGCAATCCCGCTCCTACGCGCCCCGAGGCTACATGCCTAGCGCAGGAGTGAGCGGGCGCGCGATGGCTTGCCCATCGGCACGGCGGATCGCGAGCCCGCCCGCTCCTGCTTAGAAGCGGGAAGCGGCGGCGCGTTCCGGCCGGGTGGACCCGCGCGGCTTGTCCGCCCGGCCGGCAAGCTCTAGACTCTGTGGAATCAACGGACCACGGAGCGCTGCCGAGACGTCGTCCAGCGCAAGGAGGGATCGATGATCCAGCACCTGCCCGTCCGCCTTATCCTGGCCGCCGCGCTGGCCCTGGGCGCCGGCCAGCTCCGCGCCGAGACGGCGCAGCTCAGCACCGCGCAGATCCAGCGGGTCCTGGCGGCCGCGGTAGCTCAGGCCCAGTCGCTCGGCGTGCCCATGGGCGTTTCCGTGGTGGACGCCGGCGGCAACCTGATCGGCTTCATCAAGATGCCGGGCGCCTTCATCCACACCAACCACACCTCCTTCAGCAAGGCTTATACCGCCGCCTCGGTGCGCCGTCCCAACCACGAGACCGGCATCCCGCCCGCGGTCATCGAGGAGATCCAGGCCGCCACCCAGGGCCGCTTCACCGACCTGCCGGGCGGCTTTCCGCTCGTCGCCCAGGGCCAGGTGGTGGGCGGCATCGGCGCCGCCGGCGGCAACGCCGAGCAGGACGTGGCCGTGGCCCGCGCCGGCGCGGCGGCTCTGGCCCCAAAAGAGGAAAAGCGCTGATGGAACGCATCCCCGAACCGGAACTAATGGACGAGCCGGGGCAGGCGGCGGCTTATGCCGCGGCGGACTTCACGGCGCCGCACACCCATTTCGTGGAACTGTTCCGCGCCGCCTTCGGCGAGGTGGCGGGCGTGGCCCTGGACCTCGGCTGCGGGCCGGCGGACGTGACCATTCGCTTCGCCCGCGACCAGCCCCGCTGCCGCGTGCATGGCGTGGACGGCGCCGCGGCCATGCTCGCCCACGGCCAGGAAGCGGTGCGGCGCGCCAGGCTGGACGGGCGGGTGCAGCTGATCCGGGGCTACCTGCCCGGCGCTTCGCTGCCCCAGGCCCGCTACGACGCGGTCATCAGCAACAGCCTGCTCCACCACTTGCACGAGCCCATGGCCCTGTGGACCGCGGTCCAAGCCCATGCGCGGCCCGGCGCGCCGATCTTGGTCATGGACTTGATGCGCCCGGCCAGCCGCAGCGAGGCCGAGGCCATGGTGGCGCGCTACGCCGCCGGCGAGCCGCCGGTGCTGCAGCGCGATTTCTTCCATTCCCTGCTGGCCGCCTATCGGCCGGCGGAGGTGCAGGCGCAACTGGCGCAGGCCGGGCTGGCTCACCTGCAAGTGCAAACGGTGAGCGATCGCCATCTCGTGGTGAGCGGGCGCGCCTGAAGCGCCCGCCGTCTCATTCAAGTGCTCTGCTGCACGACCGAGGAGGTGCGCATGGACATGGAGGCGATCCAGCAGGACTGGGCGCGACGCGGCTTCAGCTGCGGCCTGTGGATCGATCCGCCGGGCCAGGTATGGCGTGATTATACCCATCCCGCGGACGAACTGCTCATGGTCATGGAAGGGGAGCTGGAACTGGAGATCGACGGCCGCACCCTGCGGCCGCGCCTCGGCGAGGAGGTCTTCATCCCGGCCCGCGCCCGGCATACGGTGCGCAACGTGGGCGGCGGCACCGCGCGCTGGCTCTACGGCTACCGGCGTTAGCGCCGTCCACCGCCCATCCCCCTGTCCGTGATCCTCGCGCCTTCAAAACCGGACGGAATCGACTAAATAATGAGTAAAGGACTGCCTGCCAAGGAGCTTCGCCGGATACGGCACATCCGATGGTTACAAACATTCACAAGAATCCCAGGATCCAGCTCCACTCGCATCGCCTCATCGCCACCGGCTTCACCTTGGTGCTCCTGCTCATGGGCACCCTGACCCTGGTGGCGCTCTATCACCTGGCCGATCTGCAAAAGCGCCTGGACACGGTGGTCAATGAGCAGAACGTCAAGACCGATCTCATTTCCACCATGCGCTTGGCGGCGCGTGAGCGGGCGATGGCGCTTTACCGCATGAGCCTGACCCCGGACCCCTTTGCCCGGGATGAGGAGTTCCTGCGCTTCAACCAGCTGGCGGGCGATTTCGCCGCCGCGCGCATGCGGCTGCTGGACATGGCGCTGAGCCCGGCCGAACGCGCCATCCTGGAGCAGCAAGGCCGGCTGAGCCGGATGAATCGGCCATTGCAGGACGAAGTGGCCAATCTGATGCTGACCGGGAACACGGAACGGGCCGGGCAAATTCTGCTGGACCGGGTGATTCCGCTGCAAAACGAGGTGCTGGCGGCCCTCGATCGGCTGCGTGCCCTGCAAACGGAGGCGGCGCGCCAAGCGGCCGCCGAGGCAGGCAACGCTTACCGCGCCGCCCAGTTGGCCATGGCCGGGCTGGGCAGCACTGCGCTGGGCCTGGGCATCCTCATCGCCGTGTACGTGGCGCGCCGCACCGCCAGTGCCGAAGAAGCGCTGTTCCAGGAGAAAGAGCTGGCGGAGGTCACCCTGCATTCCATCGGCGACGCGGTCATCACCACCGATGCCGGCGGCCGGGTGGATTACCTCAATCCGGTGGCGGAGCAGCTGACCGGCTGGACAGCCCAGGAAGCCAGGCAGCAGCCGCTGGAAACGGTGTTCCGGCTCATCGACGGGACCAGCCGCGAGTCCATCGACCATCCCGCCAGCCACAACCCACTCGATGGCCAGACCCTGGGCCTGAACCACCATACGCTGCTCGTGCGCCGGGATGGCCAGGAGTTCGCCATCACCCACTCCGCCGCGCCCATTCGCAACCGGGCGGGCGAATCCATCGGCGCCGTGATCGCCTTCCACGACGTGACCGAAGCCAAGCGGCTGGCGCGGCAACTGTCCTGGCAGGCCAGCCATGATGCGCTCACGGGTCTGGCCAACCGGCGCGAATTCGAGCGCCGGCTGGCGGAACTGCTGGAAGACGCCAGGC
The DNA here is from genome assembly GCF_000423825.1 of Thermithiobacillus tepidarius DSM 3134. Classification (NCBI taxonomy): domain Bacteria; kingdom Pseudomonadati; phylum Pseudomonadota; class Acidithiobacillia; order Acidithiobacillales; family Thermithiobacillaceae; genus Thermithiobacillus; species Thermithiobacillus tepidarius. Next base: position 25,980 of record NZ_AUIS01000019.1, on the reverse strand, counting down.
AGCGAAAGCAGATGCACATCCTGCTCTATCTGGACCTGGACCAGTTCAAGGTGGTCAACGACACCTGCGGCCACATGGCCGGGGATGAGCTCTTGCGTCAGCTGGCGACCCTGATCCAGGCCCGGGTGCGCGGCCGGGACACGGTGGCGCGCCTGGGCGGCGACGAATTCGCCCTGCTGCTGGAGAGCTGTGCGCTGGAGCACGCCTTCGCCATTGCGGAAAAGCTGCGCCATGACATCGGCGATTTCCGCTTCGCCTGGGAGGACAAGATCTTCTCCTGCGGCGTCAGCATCGGACTCGTACCCATCACGCCGCACTCGGAGAGCCTGGCCGCGCTGCTGAGCGCCGCGGACACGGCCTGCTACGCCGCCAAGGAAAACGGCCGCCACCGGATACACGTGTACCGGCCCGACGACAGCGAACTGGCGCGGCGCGAGGGGGAAATGCAGTGGGTGTTCCAGATCAACCGCGCCATCGAGGACGGGCTGCTGCGCCTGTACTATCAGCCGATCGTGCCGGCCGCGCCTGACGACAGCCGGCCCGGCCATTTCGAGATCCTGCTGCGCATGGTGGACGGGACCGGCGAGACGATTCCACCCATGGCCTTCATTCCCGCCGCCGAGCGCTACAATCTGATGGCCACCCTCGACCGCTGGGTGGTGCAGAACACCTTCGAGTGGATCGCCCGCCAGGACCTGAGCGCGCAAGGCAACCTGGACTGCTGCGCCATCAACCTGTCGGCGCACTCGCTTTGCGATCCGGATTTCCTGGACTTCGTGATCAATCAGTTCCAGCGGACCAGCATCCGGCCGGAGCAGATCTGCTTCGAGATCACGGAAAGCTGCGCCATCGCCAACCTGAGCCGGGCACGGCAGCTCATGTCGGCGCTCTGGAGCATGGGCTGCCGCTTCGCGCTCGACGATTTCGGCAGCGGCATGTCGTCCTTCGCCTACCTCAAGAACCTGCCGGTGGATTTCCTGAAGATCGACGGTGCTTTCGTGCGGGACATGGTGGACGACCCGGTGGATCATGCCATGGTGGAAGCGATCACCCGCATCGGCCACGTCATGGGCATCCAGATCATCGCCGAATTCGTGGAAAACGAGGCAATCCGGGAAAAGCTCAGGCACTTGGGCGTGGATTACGTGCAGGGCTATGCCATCGATCAAGCCCGGCCCTTGGCGCAATTCCGCATGCCCGCTGCCCAGGGCGAACCTGGCGGCCGCCGGACGCAGGCGGACCGCCCCCTTGCCGCATCCTGCCCCGGCACGCCCTGACGCCGGCCCGTTTCATCAAGGCGAAGTCGATGCCGGCCGGCGCACCCGCACGTGCACGTAGCCCAGCTCCTGATACTGCCTGATCTGCGCCGGGCCCGCGGCCGCCACGTTCACGTAGTCGGGAAAGTCCTCGGCGGCGACGCCGCGGCGGTTGGCGTAGGTCTCGCAGACGTGCACGGGCACCTTGTCCTCGCGGCTCAGCGCCTGGACCGCCGCGTGCACCTCGCGCTGCTCGGCGCGCTGGCTCTTCTGCAGCGCGAACTGCTCGTTGCCGTGGGTGACGACGGCCAGGGGCAGGCCGGGCCAGCGCTGGCGCAGCCGCTGCGCCTGGGCGCGGACGGTGGGGATGGCCCAGCGCAGGGCCTGGGGATCGCGATCGACGATCTCGAACACCACCCCCGCGGGCGCCTCGCCGCGGGCAAGGATGGCGTCGATCTCGTCCGGGGTGGCCGCCCGGGCCGGAACGGCCAGGAACAAAGAAAGCAGCACGGCGGACAGGGCGTAAGGCATCGGATTTCCTCCACTCGGCGTCCTTCCTGCTATATTACTGCAAAAACTGCCACCATCCCCGACAGGAGTCCAGCATGCGCGCCAACCGCCGTCCCGTGATGCCGTTCCTCGCCCTTCTCGCCCTTCTGCTCTGCCTGCCCCTGCAGGCCCAGGCCAAGACGCCCACGGAGCTGACCTGGTACGGGCACGCCGCCTTCCGCATCAAGACGCCGGGAGGCAAGGTGCTGCTGATCGACCCGTGGATCGGCAACCCGTCCAACAAGCGGGCCAAGGAAGACCTGGCCGCCCTCAAGCAGGTGGACCTGATCCTGATCACCCACGGCCACTTCGACCACGTGGGCGACGCGGTGGAGATCGCCAGGAAGACCGGCGCGCGCCTGGTGGCCACCTTCGACCTCGGCAACGCCCTGGCGCAATACGCCGGCTATCCGAAGGAGCAGATGGGCTTCGACACGCTGGGCAACTTCGGCGGCGAGCTCACGCTGCTCGACGGCGAGGTGAAGGTCGCCTTCATCCCGGCGGTGCACAGCTCGACGGTGACCGCGCCGGGTGGCCAGGACGCGCACTACGCCGGCAATCCGGGCGGCTTTCTCATCAGCGTGCGCAACGGTCCGACCATCTACCACACGGGGGATACCGACCTCTTCGCCGACATGGCGCTGGTGCCGCGCTTCCACCAAGTGGACGTGATGCTGCTCAGCATCGGCGACCACTTCACCATGGGCCCCGAGCGCGCCGCCGAGGCCGTGCGCCTGGTCAAGCCGCGCGTCGCCATTCCCATGCACTACGGCACCTTCCCGGTCCTCACCGGCACCCCGGAGGCCTTCGCCAAGGCCCTCGGCGGCCGGCACAACGGCCTGCGGGTGATGCAGGTGGGCCAGACGCTGCGCTTCTGAAGGAGAGCGGCGGGGCGCTCAGACGCTCAGATCCGCCGGCGTGTCGATGTCCAGCAACACGCCGGGGTCGTCGCTGGCGAAGCCTTCCAGATCGGCCGCGTGCGCCGCCAGCAAGGCGCGCGCGCCCTCGTCGCCGCTCAAGCGGCACAGCGCCTCCCGAAAGGCGCGGCTGAAGCCCACCGGATGGCCGCGCCGGCCCTGATAGACGGGCGCGGCCAGGGGCGCGCCGGCTGCCAGATGGCGGACCACTTGGCGGATGGTGTCCGGGCGGATGCCGGGCATGTCGGCCAGGGTGATGAGCCAGCCCTGCGCCCCCTCGGCGGCGCGCACCCCGCAGGCGAGGCTGGCGCCCATGCCCTCGGCGGCGCGGGGGCAGGCCGCCACGGCCAGACCCTCGGCGGCGAGCCGCTCGGCCAGGGCCTGATCCTCGGGCCGCACCACCGCCACCGCGAAGTCCACGGCGGCGCGCAGGTTGCGGGCCGCGGCCACGCCGAGCGGCGTGCCGTCGGCCAAGGGCTGCAGCAGCTTGGGGCCGCCGAAGCGGCTGCTGCTCCCCGCCGCGAGCAGGACGCCGGCGATCATGCCGACACGCGTTGCGGGCTGGCCGGCACGGCCGCCGCCGGGGCGAGCCGCACGCCGCGGCGCACGGCGGTCAGCTCGGCCAAGGTGGCGACGGCGATCTCCGGCGGGGTGCGGCTGCCGATGGCCAGGCCCACCGGCCCATGCAGCCGCGCCAAGGCCGCCGCCGGCACCCCGAGAGCGGCGAGGCGGGCGCGGCGCTTGGCGTTGTTGGCCCGCGAGCCCAGGGCGCCCACGTAGAAGGCATCGGAGACCAGGGCTTCCAGCAGGGCCAAATCATCGAGCTTGGGGTCGTGGGTGAGCGCCAGGACGGCGCTGCGGGCATCGCTGGCGCGCGCCCGCACCACGTCGTCGGGCATGCCGGTATCGAGCGGCGCGCCGGCCACGTCCCAAGTAGCGGCATAGTGCTCGCGCGGATCGCAGACGATCACCTCATAATCGAGCAGCGGCGCCATCTGCGCCACGCAGCGCGACAGCTGCCCGGCGCCGATGAGCAGCAGGCGCCAGGCCGGGCCGTGCACGCAGGTGAGCACGGCGCCGTCATAGGCGAAGTCCTGGCTGCGGCGGGCAGGCTGCAGGGCGCAGCGGCCGCTGCGCACGTCCACCTGGCGGGCGAGCAGCTCACGCCGTTCCAGGGCCGCCACCAGGCGCTCCAGCAGCGCCGGATCGGGGTCCGGCTCCACCAGGAGCTCCAAGGTGCCGCCGCAGGGCAGGCCGAAGCGCCGGCCCTGCTCGCGGCTGACCCCGTAAGCGAGCAGCGTCGGCCGGCCGTGAAATTCCCCCCGCCCGTGGCGCTCGAGCAGATCCTCCTCCACGCAGCCGCCCGAGACCGAACCCGCCAGCCGCCCGTCCGCGCTCAAGGCCAGCAGCGCGCCCGCCGGCCGCGGCGCCGAGCCCCAGGTGCGCAGCACCGTCACCAGGGCCGTGCGCCGGCCCGCCGCCTGCCAGGCGGCGGCATTGCGCAGCACGTGGAGATCGGTGCCGTCCATGTCAGGCGCGCAGGTCTTCGGCCCGGATGGGCAGGTGACGGATGCGCTTGCCGGTGGCGGCGAAGACGGCGTTGGCCACCGCCGGCGCCACGGGCGGCACCGCCGGCTCGCCCACGCCGCTGGGCGGCTCGCGGCTTGGCAGCAGATGGACTTCGATCAGCGGCGTTTCATCGAGGCGCAGCAGGGGATAGTCGTTGAAGTTGCTCTGCTGCACCCGGCCGCCGGCCAGGGTGATGGGACCCTTGAGGGTGGCCGTGAGGCCGTAGATGATGGCGCTTTCCACCTGGGCCCGCACCGTGTCCGGGTTGACCACCGTGCCGCAGTCCAGCGCGCAGACGATGCGGTGCACGCGCAGCGTGCCGTCCTTGGCCACGGACACCTCCGCCACCTGAGCCGCGTAGCTGCCGAAGGATTTGTGCACGGCGAGACCGCGCCCGTGGCCGGCCGGCAGCTTGCCGCCCCAGCCCGCCTTGTCGGCGGCGAGCTCCAGCACCTCGCGTTCGCGCGCGGCGTCGGACAACAGCGCCCGGCGCAACGCCAGCGGGTCCTTGCCGCCGGCGGCAGCCAGCTCGTCCAGGAAGCTCTCCTTGACGAAGGCGGTGTGGGAGTTGCCCACCGAGCGCCAGAAGCCCACCGGCACGCCCGTGTCCTTCATCACGTAGTCCACGTGGATGTTGGGGATGGCGTAGGGCAGCTCGGCGGCGCCCTCCACCGAGGACGGATCGATGCCGTCCTTGACCCGCTGCGGCATGACCCGCGACATGATGGACGGGCCGGCCAGCCGATGGGTCCAGGCCACCGGCATGCCGTCGCGGTCGAGGCCGGCGCGCAGCTGGTTGTACATGGCCGGGCGATAGAAGTCGTGCTGCATGTCCTCCTCGCGCGGCCAGATGAGCTTCACCGGCGCGCCCACCGCCTGGGAGAGCTGCACCGCCTCGGCCACGAAGTCCTGCTCGAAGCGGCGGCCGAAGCCGCCGCCCAGCAGGGTGGTGTGCACGATGACCTGCTCCTGGGGCAGGCCGGTGATCTTGGCCGCCGTCATCTGCACGCCGGTCTGCGACTGGGTCGGCACCCAGACCTCGCAGGCGTCGCCGCGCACGTGGGCGGTGCAGTTCATGGGCTCCATGGTGGCGTGGGCGGCGAAGGGGAGCTGATAGACGGCCTCCACGGTCTTGGCGGCGTCGCCCAGCGCCTGCTCGGCGTTGCCCTGATCGTGGGCCACCGCGCTGGGCTGGCCGGCGGCCTGGGTCAGCAGCTTGTCGATGCCGGCGCTGTCGAGCTTGGCGTTGGGGCCCAGGTCCCATTGCACCTGCACGGCCTGCAGGCCCTTGCGCGCCGTCCAGTAGTCCCGGGCGACCACGGCGATGCCGCTCTCCACCGGCAGCACCGCGCGCACGCCGGGGATGGCCTTGGCCTGGGTCGCATCGTAGCCGGCGAGCTTGCCGCCGAAGACCGGGCAGTGGGCCACGGTGGCGATGAGCATGTCCGGCACCTTCACGTCGATGCCGAAAACCGCGCTGCCGTCCACCTTGGCCGGCGTGTCCAGGCGCGCCAGCGGCTTGCCGATGAGCTGGAAATCCTTGGGCGATTTGAGCGGCACATCCTGCGGCAGCGGCTGGCGCGCCGCCAAGCTGGCCAGTTCGCCGTAGCGGGCCTGGCGGCCGCTGTCCGGATGCAGCACCTTGCCCTTTTCCGTGCGGCAGCTTTCCGGCGTCACCTGCCACTCGCGCGCGGCGGCCGCCACCAGCATGGCCCGGGCCGTGGCGCCCGCCTGGCGCAGGGGCTCCCAGCTCGACGACACGCTGGTGCTGCCGCCGGTGGCTTGAATGCCGATCTTGGGGTTGCGGTAGGCCGGATCGGCCGGTGCCTGCACCAGCTTCACCCGCTGCCAGTCGGCGTCCAATTCCTCGGCCACCAGCATGGGCATGGAAGTCATCACCCCCTGCCCCATTTCCGACTTGTCCACCACGATGGTCACCATGTCGTCCGGGGTGATGCGGACCCAGGCATTGGGGGCGAAGCGCTGGGCCGCCGGTGCGCCGGCCTTGGGCCGCGGCGGCTCGCTCGGACGGCGGTCGCACCCGGGCAGGTAGACGCCGACGGCCAGGCCGCCGCCGACGAGGGCGCTCACCTTGAGGAAATGCCGCCGGCCGGCGTCGAATCTTGCGCTCATGCCGCACCTCCGGCGCCCTTGGCCGCCCGGTGGATGGCCCGGCGGATGCGTGGGTAGGTACCGCAGCGGCACAGGTTTCCGGCCATGGCGGCATCGATGTCGGCGTCCGAGGGCTTGGGATTGCCGGCCAGCAGTGCCGCGGCGGCCATGATCTGCCCCGACTGGCAGTAGCCGCACTGGGGCACCTGCTCGGCGATCCAGGCCCGCTGCACGGGATGGCTGCCGTCGGCGGACAGGCCCTCGATGGTGGTGACCTGCCGGCCGCTGGCGGCGGAGACCGGCGTGACGCAGGAGCGGACGGGCCGGCCGTCCAAGTGCACGGTGCAGGCGCCGCACTGGGCGATGCCGCAGCCGTATTTGGTGCCGGTGAGTCCCAGGGTATCGCGCAGCACCCACAGAAGCGGGGTGTCGGGACTGACGTCCACCGACTGCGCCTTGCCGTTTACCGTCAATGCCACCATGCCAGCCTCCTATGCGTTGTCTCAGCGCGGCTTGGCGCGCGCGTACTGCACCGGCCAGGGCAGGTCCACGCCCAGCGCCCGGGCCGCGTGCAGCGGCCAGTAGGGATCGCGCAGGAACTCGCGCGCCATGAATACGGCGTCGGCCTGGCCCATGGCCACGATCTGCTCCGCCTGCGCCGGCTCGGTGATGAGGCCGACCGCGCCGGTGGCGATGCCGGCCTCGCGGCGGATGGCCTCGGCGAAAGGCACCTGGAAACCGGGCGCGGCCGGGATCTTGGCATCCATCACCATGCCGCCGCTGGAGCAGTCGATCATGTCGATGCCGCGCAGCTTGAGCCAGTGGGTCAGTTGGATGGACTGGGCCAGATCCCAGCCGCCCTCCACCCAGTCGGTGGCGGAAATGCGCACGAAGACCGGCTTGTCGTCCGGCCAGACGGCGCGTACCGCCTCGGCGACCTGCAGGGGCAGACGGGCGCGGTTTTCCAGGCTGCCGCCGTATTCATCCTCGCGCTGGTTGGCGATGGGGGACAGGAACTCGTGCAGCAGATAGCCGTGGGCCATGTGGATCTCGACCACCTCGAAGCCCGCCTCCAGGCTGCGGATGGCCGCCTCGGCGAACTGCGTGACGATGCCGTCCAGCTCCTCGCGCGCCAACGCCCGCGGCGCGGGCCAGCCGGAGGCGAAAGGCAGCGCGCTCGGCGCCACGGTCTCCCAGCCGCCCGCCGCCGGCCCCAGCGGCTGGCCGCCGTGCCAGGGCACGTCCGTGGAAGCCTTGCGGCCGGCATGGGCGATCTGGATGGCGGGCACCGCCCCCTCCTCCTTGAGGAACTCGACGATGGGCGCGAAGGCGTTGACGTGCACCTCGGACCAGATGCCGAGATCGGCGGGCGAGATGCGCCCCTCGGGCGACACCGCGGTCGCCTCCGCCATCACCAGCGCCGCGCCGCCCACCGCCCGGCTGCCCAGGTGCACCATGTGCCACAGGTTGGGAATGCCGTCCTCGGCCGAGTACTGGCACATGGGCGAGACGAAGATGCGGTTCTTGAAGGTGAGGCCGCGCAACGACAAGGGTGAAAAGAGTTTGCTCATGCGGATTCTCCGGCTGCGGGAGCGGGCCGGGGCCCTTTTGCTTTTCTGTGCACTGCATCCAGCAGATTAACCGAAGGCGGGGCGCGGGGCCTCCGGCTTTGGTTGGAAAGCCCGGGCCCACGGCAGGCGGTTGATTCGGCGGCGGCATGCGTAAAGAATAGGGCCAGCTGACCCATCCGATATCCTCGCAGGACACTATGAAAAAACGAAAGCACCTGCTCTCCCTCAGCATCGCCGTATGGCTGGCCGCACCGGCCTGGACCCAGGCCGCGGAGGCGCCTCCGGCCACGCCGGCCCAAACGCTGGCCGCGCCGGCGGACGCGCAGGCCCAGGCCCAGTTGGGCTACCGTTACGAAACCGGCCAGGGGGTTGTTCGCGACTACACCGAGGCGGCCAAGTGGTACCGCTTGGCCGCCAGGCAAGGCCATGCCGGCGCGCAGCTGAACCTGGGCTTCCTCTACGACAACGGACGCGGCGTGCCGGTGGACCACCGGGAAGCCCTGTCCTGGTACCGCCAGGCCGCACGCCAAGGCAACGTCCACGCCCAGGCCCTGCTGGGCTGTCTCTACGAGGCCGGCAAGGGCGGACCCGGCGATGCCCGCTGGCACCGACCGGAAGGCCCGGGCGATGCCGTCGCCCAGAAACTCATGGGTGCGCTCTATGAAAGCGGCACGCTCTTCCCCCGGGACGATCTGGAAGCCTTCAAGTGGTACCGCCTGGCCGCCGAGGCCGGCCTGCCCGCGGCGCAGTTCAACGTGGGACTCTACTACGAGCAGGGCCGCGGCGTGGCCCAGCACTACGCCGAGGCCCTGCAGTGGTACCGCCGCGCCGCCGCGCAGGGCTACGCCGATGCCCAGGTCAACCTGGGCTATCTGTACCAGCAGGGCGAAGGCGTGCCGGCGGACCTCCACGAGGCCCGGCGCTGGTACGAACAGGCCGCAGCCCAGGGCAACCCCGTGGCCATGTACAATCTGGGCCGGCTCGATGAGACCGGCAAGGGCGCCGCGTCCGGCAACGCCGAGGCCTTGGGCTGGTACGAGAAGGCCGCCGCGGCCGGCGCGCCGCAGGCCATGGAGCGCCTGGCGGCGATCTACCAGGCGGGCCTGCTCGGCGTCGCGCCCGACCCCCAGCAGGCGCAAAGCTGGCGCCTCCGGGCCCAGGCGGCGCGGGCCGGGCACTGACCCGGGCCCGCTTCTGTCCGCCATCCTGCGGTACCGCCCTTCCTTAAGCTCCCGTTAAGCAAAACCGCCTAAGCTCCCGATCGTCCTCTTCGACGATCAGGAGCATCCCATGGACACCCTCAGCTACGAACGGCGCAAGGTTTACGACCTGCCCCTGCGCCTCATCCACGCCTGGAACGCGCTCGTCATCCTGCTCTTGCTGGCGACCGGCTGGCTGTCGGACTTCTTCGAGGCCGGCGCGCCGGCGGCGGGCCTCTGGAACGTGCACATCCTGGCCGGCTACGGCCTGGTCGCCGGCCTGGCGGCGCGCCTGACCTGGGGCCTGGTCGGCCCGCGCCACGCCCGCTTTGCCGACCTGTGGCACCCGCGCGCCTGGCTTGCCGCACTGCGCACCCGCCGCCTGCCCCATGCCCCGCGCTTCGGCCACGACCCCCTGGCCAGCCTCGTCTATCTGGCCGCCTACATCGTCCTGCTCGGCATGGCCGGCACCGGCCTGGCCCTCGCCGCCGTCGAGCACGATATGGGCCCGCTCGCTGCCTGGCTCGGCGACAGCGTCTGGCTCAATGAGTTCTTCGAGGAGCCGCACGAACTCGGCTATGGCCTGCTCGCCGGCTTCGTGGGCCTGCATCTGCTCGCCCTGGCCCTGCACGAGCGCTTCGGCCGGCGCCCCGTCGCCCAGGCCATGGTGAGCGGCTATCAATACCGTCCATCCGATGCTTCAGGAGTCGATCATGCGTAAATGGTTCGCCGCCTTGTCCTTGCTCTCCGCCCTGCCCGCCTTCGCCGCCACGCCCGAGGCGCTGCTGCAGCATTACACCCAACAGGCCCGGCAGGAAAACCCCGCCTTCAGCGCCTTCTCGGCGGAACGCGGCCGGCAGTTCTACCAGGCCGAGCACCGCTCGCCCCGCGGCGAGGCCGTGAGCTGCGCCACCTGCCATACCGCCGATCCGCGCCGCCCGGGCCGGACCCGCGCCAACAAGGTCATCCAGCCCCTGGCGCCGGCCATCAACGGCGAGCGCCTGACGGATCTCGCGAAGGCGGAAAAATGGTTCCGCCGCAACTGCCATGACGTGCTCGGCCGCGAGTGCACGGCCCAGGAAAAGGGCGACTTCGTCCATTATCTGCTCTCGGTGAAATAGGAGAAAACACATGAAAATCCGCAATTTGCTCAGCCTCGCCGTACTGATCGGCGCCGTGACCGCCACCGGTCTGCTGTTGGCCGACGATGATGAACACAAAACCGGCAGCGCCCGCGCGCTGCCGCCGGTGGCCAACGCCCAATGGCAGGCCGAATGCGCGAGCTGCCACATGGCCTATCACCCCGGCCTGCTGCCGGCGCGCTCCTGGCGCCAGATCATGGCCAATCTCGACAAGCACTTCGGCGAGAATGCCAGCCTGGACAAGGCCACCGCCGAGGAAATCACCCGCTTCCTGGTCCAGCACAGCGCCGACAACAGCCCCGTGCGCCGCAGCCAGAAGATCGCCGCCTCCATCCCGCCGGGCAAGACACCCGTGCGCATCACCGAAACCCCGTGGTTCCGCGCCCAGCACGACGAGATCAGCCCGGCCGTCTGGAAGCGCCAGAAGATCGGCAGCCCGGCCAACTGCGTGGCCTGCCATCAGGGCGCGGAGCGGGGAGACTTTTCGGAGGAGCGCGTGAGGATTCCGAGATAGCCTGGATCGAACCTGAATGGCCCAGCAGAACGTAGGTTGGGCTGAGCTGGCGAGGCCCAACGCTTTGCGTCCAAGCGCAGGCCATGCCGTTCTTGATCCCAGATGTTGGGCCATGCGCCATCCAGCCAATCCCAACCCTACCCCGACTCTCCCTCCCCAAGTACACTACCTGGAACCCAGGAGCCCACACCCTTGCGCATCCTCCTCGTAGAAGACGACCCCCTGCTCGGCGACGGCCTGCGCGTCGGCCTCGGCCAGGAGGGCTACACGGTCGACTGGATTCGGGACGGCCAGGCGGCCCGCCTGGCGCTGGAAACCGGCAGCTATGGCCTGGTGGTGCTGGATATCGGCCTGCCGCGCCTGTCCGGCCTCGAGCTGCTGCGCGCCCTGCGTGCGCAGGGCAACGGAGTGCCCGTGCTCATCCTCACCGCCCGCGACGCCGTGGCCGACCGCGTCGCCGGGCTGGACGGCGGCGCCGACGACTACATGATCAAACCCTTCGACCTGGACGAACTGGCTGCCCGCATCCGTGCCCTGCTGCGCCGGCGGATGGGGCGGGCCAGCCCCGTCCTGCGTCATGGCGAGTTGGCCTTGGACCCGGCCGCCCACCGCGTCACCCTGGCCGGCGAAGCGGTGGAGCTGTCGCCGCGCGAGTTCGCGCTCTTGCAGGCCCTCCTGGACAACGCCGGCCGCGTGCTGTCCCGCGCCCAGCTCGAGGAAAGCCTCTACGGCTGGGGCGAAGAGGTGGAGAGCAACGCCGTGGAAGTCCACGTCCACCACCTGCGCCGCAAGCTCGGCCCGGAGCTCATCCGCACCGTGCGCGGCGTGGGCTACACCATCGATCGGCCCTGAGATGCCCGTCCCCTCCCTGCGCCGCCGCCTGCTCGTCCTGCTGCTGCTGGTGCTCAGCCTGGCCTGGGCCCTGGCGGCGGGCTTGAGCTTTCTCGACGCCCGCCACGAGCTCGACGAGGTGTTCGATGCCCAGCTCGCCCAGTCGGCGCGGGTGCTGCTGGCCCAGTTTTCGCCCGAGGCGGACGACGAGGAAATCGAAACCGAGGAGCTGGAGAGGCCGCAACACAAGTACGAGCAGCAGATCGCCTTCCAGATCTGGCACCGGGACGGCCGACTCCTGCTGCGCTCGGCCAGCGCCCCGGCCACGCCTCTGTCGCCGCTCACCGAGGGCTACGGCGACCGGCAGATCCAAGGGCAGGCCTGGCGGGTCTTCTCGCGCTGGGATGCCGATCGCCGCCACTACATCCAGGTGGGCGAGCGTCGGGCGGTGCGCGACGAGCTGGCCGGCCACATCGCCGCCCGCCTGCTGCTGCCTCTGGGCCTGGCCCTGCCGCTGCTCGCCGGCCTGGTCTGGTTCGGAGTGGGCCGCGGCTTGGCACCCCTGCGGCAGGTCGCGGAGGCCGTGGGCCGACGCGCCCCCCGGCACCTGGACCGGCTCGACAGTAGCCGGGCGCCCGCCGAAGTCCGTCCGCTCCTCGACGCCCTCAACGCCCTCTTCGCCAAGCTCGAAGCCGCCTTCGCGCGCGAGCGCCGCTTCACCGCCGATGCCGCCCACGAACTGCGCACGCCCCTGGCCGCCCTCAAGACCCAGGCCCAGGTCGCCCGCCGCGCCCAGGACGCGGCCGAACGCGAGCGCGCGCTCGACAACGTGCTGCGCGGCGTGGACCGGGCCACGCGCCTGGTCGAGCAACTCCTCGCCTTGGCGCGGCTGGAGCACGAGAACGCCGCCTGGCAGTGGCAGCCGGTGGAGCTGGCGGGCCTGGCCGCCGCGGTGCTGGCGGAGCTGGAGCCGACCGCCCATGCCAAAGGCATCGGCGTGAGCCTGGCGGCACCCGACTCCTGCGTCCTGCCGGGCGACGCCACGGCGCTGGCCATCCTGCTGCGCAATCTGGTGGACAACGCCGTGCGCCACACGCCCGCCGGCGGCCAGGTAGCGGTGCGGGTGTCCTGCGATCCCGCGCAGGCGCTGCTGGAAGTGAGCGACAACGGGCCCGGCATCCCGGCCGCGGAGCGGGACAAGGTGTGGGAGCGCTTCTATCGCGGCGAGGGGGTCGAGGCCGAGGGCAGCGGGCTGGGCCTGTCCATCGTGCGCCGCATCATCGAGCTGCACGGCGGCACGGTCGAACTGGGGGAGCCGGCGGCGGGCCGGGGACTGCGGGTCAGCTGCCGCTTTCCGCTGCGGCGCTGAGCCAGCGGTCGCCCCGGGCCACCGCCCTGCCGATCGCGGGCAAGCCCGCGCCTACGCTGCACACGGCCGCCCTGTCCGTCGTAGGAGCGAGCTGGCTCGCGATAACAGGCTCTGGTCAGGCAGGCGGCCTGCCCGCCGGGCGCCTGTCTGCGCTATGCGCCCGCCAACGGATAGCGCTCCATGAGATAGCACAGGCAGTCCTGGCGGATCACCCGCTGGTCGAGGGTGAGCATGGACGGCATGAGCGGGCGCGCGGTGCGGATCTCGCCGTGGTCCCAGCGGAAGAAATCCGCGCCCACCTCCCGGCCCTGCTCGTCGCGCACTTCCAGCCGGACGCCGCCGTCCGGCCGCAACCAGCCGAGCAGCGTGCCCGCCGGCAGTTCGCGGAAGTTGAGATGGTCGAGGTCGCCGACGAAGCGGATGTCCGCCGCCGCGTCGCCGAAGCCGAAGTCCACCGCCGCCGGCACCGTCACCGTCGCCACCGTGTGAAAGAGATCCATATCGTGCTCGGCCACCGGGTGGGTGGGAATCTCGGCCAGGTGCAGGCAGGCCTCCAAGTAATCCAGCACGTGCTCCACCCCATAGGCCTGCCCCGGCTGCCCGCATTCCAGGGTGACGGCGGGACAGAGCTCGGCGAAGGCTGCCGTCTGCACGCCGAGCGGGCGGATGAAATAGACCACCGTGCGGCTGAACAGCGTGGCCAGATGGAAAAAGCGCTGGTCGATGCGGTTGACGCAGGCGTAATGCGGGTTGAGGCCGGTGTTGTTGTGCACGTCCACGCTGGCGAAGACGCCGCGCGCGCGCATCTCCGCCACCACCTGGCCCATCATGGCGTGCTCCGGCGTCTGCCCGGCTTCGCCGCCGGGCCAGATGCGGTTGTAGTCGGGCTGCCCCTCCAGGCGGCGCATGCCGTGGCGCGCCGCCGCCACGTTGCCGATGAAGACGGACAGCGCCCGCGGCAGCTCGCGCCCTTGATATTTGCGCCAAAGGGCCTGCACCGCGGTCAGCCCGGTGTCCTCGTTGCCGTGCAGCAGCACCGACACGAAGAGCGGCTCCGGCCGCCGGCCCGGCAGATGGATCAGGGTCGGCCCCGCCAACACCTCGTGCAGGTGGCGCGCATCCGCCGCCAGCAGGCCGTCCGGCACGTGATCGATGATGTTCAGCATCGGCTCACAACTCCCATTCATGCACCGGCGCGGCGCTGCGCTGGCGCGCCACGTAGGCGGCGGTGAGGGCCTGCATGTCGGCGCCGTGCTGCGCCACCCACGCCCGTTGCCAGGCCGCGCCGGTGCGCCCGCGCTCCACGCGGGCGGCGATGATGCCCAGGTAACGGTCGATGTCGGCGGCTTCCAGGGCCAAACTCTCCAGGCCGGTACGCGCCAGGGGCAGGAGCTCGTCCAGGAGCAGCCGCCGTACCGGCCGCCGGCGTCCGTCCAGCCACACGAGCTCGGCCGCCAAGCCTTGTTCGGCGGCGGCGTAGAAATTGGCGCGCGCCTGCTCGAAAGGCAAACGCTCCTCTGGCGCCGGCGCCTGCCGCGCCAGGGCATGCACCAGCCCGAAGAAGAGCGCCATGTTGGCTACGGCATCGGTCACGCCGGGGCCGGCCGGCACCACCCGGTGCTCGATGCGCAGGTGCGGCCGGCCCGCCGCATCGAAACCGACGATCGGCCGGTTCCAGCGCCAGATGGTGCCGTTGTGCAGGCGCAGGTGGGCGAGCGCCTCCGGCGCCTGCTCGGCCAAGATGGGCAGCAGCACGGGATGGTGCTCGAGGTTTTCGCGAAAGCAGTCCAGCAGGCTCTGCACGTAGCCGGTGCCGAAGCTGGTGCGGTTCAGGGAGTGCGCGGCATCCGTCTCCACCTCGTCCAGGGCGGTGGCCTGCTCGAAGAGGGGAATGCGGGTCTCGTCCCACAGGCGCTTGCCGAAGAGATGCGGGGAGTTGGCGGTGGCCGCCACCATGGGCGCGGACAGGACCAGCGCGGCGTTGTAGAAGCGGGCCGCCTCGGCGGGCGGCACCTGCAGATGGATCTGAAAGGAGGTCGCCGCCGCTTCCAGCATCACGTCCCCGTGCAGGGTGTGCAGGTCGTCGGCGCCGTGGATGTCCACCTCCAGCGGATGGCCATGGCGCAAGCGCAGCACCTGGGCATTGAGGGCGCGGAAGCGCTTCATGCGCGACATGTTGGCGAGATTCAGCTCCTCCTCGCGCACGGTGGGCAGGATGCCGATCATGACCAGGCGCGCATCCAGCTCGCCCGCCACCGCCTCGCAGCGCCGCCAGGTGGCGTCCAGCTCCGCTTCCGTCCGCCGCAGTACGTCGCCGCGCAGCGTGTGGGGCAGGCTGTTCATCTCCACGTTGAAGCGGGCCAGCTCCGGCACCACCATTGGACTGCCCAAAGCCTGGATGAAACGCTCGTTGATGGGCAGCGGCCGGCAATGGTGGTCGACCAGCCAGGCCTCCAGCTCGAAGCCGCCCACCGCCGGCCCCGCATCGAAGCGGCCTTCCGCGAACCAGGCGGCCAGCAGCTCGGTCTCCGCGCGCAGGCGTTCCTGAAACGCGGCGAAGTCCTGGCGGGAGAAGCGGACATGCTTGATTTCCTGACCCACGGCACGCTCCGGAGGCTTGGGGGCTTATCAGCAAGTATATCCGCGCGGCAGGATGACGTTGATACGCCGGGGGTAGGACGGGGTGAGGCCGACTCCCGAGCCAAGAGGATGAGGCGGGCTGCCATCATCGGCGTAGGAGCGAGCTTGCTCGCGATTGCTTGGCGGTCGATCCAGCCCATCGCGGGCAAGCCCGCTCCTACGATCTGGGGATCCAGCCCAGCCTTCCCGCTGCAACCCCCAACGTCAAACCGCCTCCAGCTTCACCACCCCCAAGGCCAGCCACTTGGCTCCGACCCCTTCGAAATTGATGCGGATGCGGCCGTGGCGGCCGTCGCCGTCGTAGTCGAGCACCACGCCCTCGCCGAAGCTCGGGTGGCGGATGCGGCTGCCCAGGGGAAAAGGAACCGCTGGACTCGACGCGACCGGGGCCACGCGGCGGGGCGCCGGGGCGCTGAGGGCATCGTCGAAGACCGGCCGGGTGACGCGCGGGCGCGGGCGCACCTCCTCCAGCAGCTCGGCGGGCACATCGCGCAGGAAGCGCGACGGCAGGCTGTGCATCTCGCTGCCATGCAGGCGCCGCGATTCGGCATAAGTGAGCACGAGCTGGCGCATGGCGCGCGTCATGCCCACGTAGCACAGGCGCCGCTCCTCCATCATGGCCTGCGGATCGTCCAGGCTGCGGTTGTGGGGAAAGAGCCCCTCCTCCAGGCCCGCCAGGAAGACCAGGGGAAACTCCAGGCCCTTGGCGCTGTGCAGGCTCATGAGGTGCACGC
Source organism: Thermithiobacillus tepidarius DSM 3134 (assembly GCF_000423825.1). NCBI lineage: Bacteria > Pseudomonadati > Pseudomonadota > Acidithiobacillia > Acidithiobacillales > Thermithiobacillaceae > Thermithiobacillus > Thermithiobacillus tepidarius. The sequence goes on along the minus strand of NZ_AUIS01000019.1, from coordinate 9,577 downwards.
AGTCGCTCCAGGCGTCCGCCTGCCCCTCGCCCGCCTCCAGGGCGGCGTGGGTGAGGAACTCGCTCAGGATGCTGGCCGCGCCGCCCTCCTCCGCCGCCGGGCGCTCCAGTGCCGCCTGGGCGGCGAAGCTGCGCGCGGCGTTGATGAGCTCGTCCAGGTTCTCCTCGCGCGCCTCGGCCCGGTCGCTCTGGCGCGCGTACCAGGCGCGCAGCTCGGTGTCCTGGATGACGCCGGCCAGCGCCACGTCCAGGGGCTGGTCGCGATAGCGCTGCGCCAGGCCATCGATGAGGTTCATGAACACCGCCAGCTTGCGCGCCGCCGCCCCCTCGGCCCGCGCCGCCGCCTGCCACAGCGAAATGCCGTAGGTCCGCACCTGGGCGCGCAGGGCGTCCAGGGTGCCGGGGCCAATGCCGCGGGTGGGCAGGTTCACCACCCGCTCGAAGGCGGCGTCGTCATGGCGATTGTGGATCAGGCGCAGGTAGGCCAAGGCGTCCTTGACCTCGGCGCGGTCGAAGAAGCGCAGCCCGCCGTAGACGCGGTAGGGCACGCCCTGCTGCACCAGCACCTCTTCGAAGATGCGGCTCTGCGCGTTGGCGCGGTAGAGCACGGCGCACTCGTCATGGCGCCCGCCCGCCGCCACCCACTGCTGGATGCGGCCGACCACGTAGCGCGCCTCGTCCACCTCATTGTAGGCGGCGTAGAGCTGGATCGGGCTCTGGTCCGCGGACTCGGTCCACAGGGTCTTGCCCATGCGCTGGGGATTGCGGCTGATCACCGCGTTGGCGGCGTCGAGGATGGTTTGGGTGGAGCGGTAATTCTGTTCCAGGCGGATCAGGGTGGTGCCCGGGAAATCCTCGCCGAAGCGCAGCAGATTCTCCACCCGCGCCCCGCGCCAGCCGTAGATGGCCTGGTCGTCGTCGCCCACCACGAAGAGGTTCTGATGGGCCAGCGCCAGTTGGCGCAGCCACTGGTACTGCACCCGGTTGGTGTCCTGGAACTCGTCCACCAGCACGTGCCGGAAGCGCTGCTGATACTGGCGCAGAATGTCCGGGTCCTGCCACAGGCGCAGGGCGCCGAGCAGCAGGTCGGCGAAATCGATCAGCCCCGAACGCCGCTTGACCGCCTCATAGGCCTGGTAGACCCGCAGCCCCTGGGCCGCCAGGCCGTCCTCCGGCTCGATCTTTTCCGGCAGCAGTCCTTCGTCCTTCCAGCGGTTGATCAGCCCGGCGAGCATGCGCGGCGGCCAGGCCTTCTCGTCCATGTTGAGCTCGCGCAGCACGCGCTTGATCAGGCGCAGCTGGTCGTCGCTGTCCAGGATCTGGAAGTTTTCCGGCAGGTCGAGGGCGCGATGATGCAGGCGCAGCAACCGGTGCGCCAGCCCGTGGAAGGTGCCGATCCACAGCGGGCGCACGTCGATGCTGAGCAGCCGCCCGACACGCTCGCGCATCTCGGCGGCCGCCTTGTTGGTGAAGGTCACCGCCAGCACCTCGCGCGGCGACAGCCCGGACTCGATCAGGTGGGCGATGCGGTGGGTCAGGACGCGGGTCTTGCCGGAGCCGGCGCCCGCCAGCACCAGGGCCGGTCCGCCGGACAGGGTCACCGCCTCGAGTTGGCGCGGATTCAGGGGAGTGGACTTCATGGCCGGCAGTATACCAGATTTACCGGTGCGTCAGACGCACCATCGCAGAATCCGCCCTTCACCACCCTCCTTCCTGCAGCCGCATGCGCAGCGCCGGCGCCTTGCGCAGGAAGGGCGCCATGAGCAGGCCGGCGGCGAAGCCGCCGATATGCGCCCACCACGCCACCCCACCCTCGCCGATGGGCTGCAGCAGGGCCAGGCTGCCGGAAAAGACCTGGATCACGAACCAGGCCAGGATGAAGACATAAGCGGGAACGTTGAAGAAAAACGGAATGATGAAGACCGGGAACAGGGTGAGGATGCGTGCCCGGGGGAAGTAAATCAAGTATGCCGCCATGACGCCGGCAATGGCGCCGGAGGCGCCGACGGCCGGCATCGTGGAATAGGCGTTGAAGAAGTAGTGCGCGTAGCTGGCCGCCAGTGCCGCCACCACGTAAAAGACGAGAAAGCGGCCATGGCCCATGTCGTCCTCCACGTTGGGCCCGAAAATCCACAGGGTCCACATGTTGAAGAGCAGATGGAACCAGCCGCCGTGCAGGAAAGCATTCAACAGGAAGGGGCTGTAATCGCTGGGATTGAGGTCGTGCAAGCTGGCCCAGGCCGGATTGCTGTAGCGGGCGGGCACCAGGCCGAACTCCTGGAAGAACGCCTCCGCCGCCGGCCCGGGCACGCTCAGCTGCAGGCCGAAAGCCAGGATATTGGCCAGAATCAAAACCCAAAGGACCCGGGGCGACTCACGGTTCGGTATATTGTCGGCGAGGGGTAGCATGGCAGGCGCTCCGGGAAGAGGTGCGACTTGAAATGCGCCGCAGACAGCCCATATTTAGGGAAACGCAAACACGGCAATTCGCCTGGCCGAGGCGCCGCCTCTTTCCCCTTAAGGCGGGCGCCTGCCGGGCTGTCTGCCGGTAACCTGTTTCTGCAAGGTATCTGCTCATTTCGGATTGATAAATCAGCTCATCGGCGGAGGCCGGCCTTGGAATACAAAGACTACTACAAAGTCCTCGGCGTAGAAAAAAGCGCCGACCAGGAAGAGATCAAGCGCGTCTATCGCAAGCTCGCCCGCAAGTACCACCCGGACGTCAGCAAGGAACCGAATGCCGAAGAAAAATTCAAAGAACTACAGGAAGCCTACGAGGTCCTGAAAGACCCCGAGAAGCGCAGCGCCTACGACCAGCTGGGCAGCTACCAGGCGGGCCAGGAATTCCGCCCGCCGCCCGGCTGGGAGGAGAACGTGCACTTCCATTGGGGCGGCGGTGCCGAAGCCGGCGGCTTCAGCGACTTCTTCGAGAGCCTCTTCGGCGGCGGCCCGGGGCGCGGCGGCTTTGGACGCGGCGCGGGAGCGGGCGCCGGGGCGGGCTTCGCCGCGGCCGGCGAGGACTTCGAAGTGACCCTGCCGGTCACCCTGGAGGAGGCTTTCGCCGGCACCCAGAAAACCGTGCGCCTGGAAATGCCGGAGGTGCAGCCCAACGGCCGGGTCGCGCGCGTGCCCCGGCAGATCCAGGTGCGCATCCCCAAAGGCGTGAGCGAGGGTCAGCGCCTGCGCCTGGCGGGCCAGGGCGGCAAGGGCTACGGCGGCGGACCGGCGGGGGATCTGTACCTGCGCATCGCCCTGCAGCCGCATCCCCTGTTCAAGGTGCAGGAGCACAACCTCAGCGTGGAACTGCCGCTGGCCCCCTGGGAGGCCGCCCTCGGCGCCACGGTGGAAGTGCCCACCCTGGACGGCCGCGTGCGCCTGAAGATCCCGGCCGGGGCCAGCACGGGCCAGAAGATGCGCCTGGCCGGCAAAGGGCTGCCGAAGCCGGGCGGCAAGGGCGCGGGCGATCTCTTCGCCGTGCTCCAGGTCGTCGTGCCCAAGCATTTGAGCGACCGCGAGCGGACCCTCTTCGAACAGCTCGCCCAAAGCTCCAACTTTAAGCCGCGCGCCAGCTTGGAGGGAGTCTGAGAATGGCTGGAAACCTGCTGAACATCCTGGAAGCCCGCCTCTTGGGCGACACCCACGAAACCCTGTCCCTGGAAGCATTCTGCACGCAGTTGCAAAGCCCCGTCGAGACGGTGGAAGCCCTGGTCGCCTACGGCATCGTGCATCCGCGCGGCGGCCCCGAGTGGACCTTCGCCGCCACGGACCTGCGCCGGGCGCGCATCGGCATGCGCCTGTGCCGCGACCTGGAGCTCAACTGGGCCGGCGCCGCCCTGGCTCTCGACCTGCTGGAGCAACTGGAGGAGCTGGAGCGCCAGATGGCCTGCCTGGCGCAACTGCGCGGGAGCTGAGGCATGGGCGCAGCTCGCCGGGCGTTGCTCAAGCACTATCTGAGCCTCAGCTCCTACAAGCGCTTCGAGCTGCTGGTCTCCTACGTCCTCGTCTTCCTGATCAGCATCATCATTCTCATCGCCCTGTATCGGCTGGCCGAGGACGTCCTCTTCGGGCTGCTGAGCGGCGTGCTCAACCCCTTGGACCACAAGGCGTTCCAGAACATCTTCGGCGAGATCATGACCGTGCTCATCGCCATGGAATTCCGCTACTCCATCCTGCGGGTGATCGGCGGCCGCGAAAGCATCATCCAGGTCAAGACCGTCATCCTCATCGCCCTGCTCGCCCTGTCCCGCAAATTCATCATCCTCGACCTCCACGAAACCGACGCCCTCATGCTGATAGCGCTGGCCGCCGTCACCCTGGCGCTCGGCGCCGTCTACTGGATGATGCGCGAGCGAGATGACCGGCACCTGCCGGAGAACGGGACGAGTGACTGGTGACTGGTGACTGGTGACTGGTGACTGGTGACTGGTGACTGG
>NZ_AUIS01000019.1:0-5135 GCF_000423825.1 Thermithiobacillus tepidarius DSM 3134 | reverse complement strand
GTGACTGGTGACTGGTGACTGGTGACTGGTGACTGGTGACTGGTGACTGGCAAGGCTGGGGCGGGACCAGGGCTCGGTCAAGAGGGGCCGGCACGGCTCAGCTCGAATCACCCGGCGGGTCATCCCCGGCGCCATGCCCGCCACCCCATTGCCGCCCCCGGCCGTGGGAGCGGGCTTGCCCGCGATGGCTGGCCGATCGGCACAGTGGATCGCGGGCAAGCCCGCTCCTACGAGCCAGGATGCTGGCCCGCCAGGCTTTGGCACGGCACCGCAGCCGCCCGGCATACTCGCTCCCGCCGGGCGCGGGCAAGGTGAGGGGATAATCTTGCGAGTACCCGGGCATGGCTCCCGGGGTCGCGCTGCCGCCGGCCGTCGGAGCGGGCTGGCCCGCGATTTCGTCCTCATCGGGATGGCGGATCGCGAGCCAGCTCGCTCCGACAAGCCAGGATGACAGCCCGCCAGGCTTTGGCACGGTACCACCTCGGCACGCCCCGGAATACCCTCTCCCTCGGGGAGAGGGCAGGGTGAGGGCCCGCCACGGCATGCCCCCGGCGCCAAGCCCGGGCCGCGCTGGCTCACGCTCCCACAGTTCAGGGCGGCATCCCGCCGTGATGGCTGGTCCGATGCTTCGCGCCCAGCCTACCCCGCCATGAGCCGATCCACCTTCGCCGCGCAGATGAAGTCGTTTTCCGACAGACCGCCGATGGCGTGGGTGCTGTAGCGCACCGTGCAACGGTTGTAGCCGACTTCCAGGTCCGGGTGGTGGTCCTCCTGGTGGGCGATCCAGGCGACGGCGTTCACGAAGGCCATGGTCCGATAGTAGTTCTTGAACGCATAGCTCTTGACGATTTCGCCATCCTGATAGGTCCAGCCATCCAACTGCTGCAGCAGGCGCTCGATCTCGGCCCGCTCCAAGGGCGGCACGCCGCCCTCGCACGGCACGCAGTGCTTTTGAATCAGCTCAGCACCCTTTATGATCTCGGTCATGTCCCACCTCCGATGGCTCTTGCAAGATGAGTCCGCCCAAGGGCCCGGCCGGCGGCCAGCGGTCGGTTGCGCATGACCGCGCCAGGCCAGCCCCGCGCCGCGCCCGCGGACACCCGGCCCGGACCGCGCGCCCTGCTCGTTTCCGCCATCCTGCTGCTGCTCAGCGCCTGGGCCTTCGCCGAGCTCGTGGAAGCGGTTCTGGCCCAGGAGCTGGGCCGGCTGGACGGCGCCGTGTACCGCCTCCTGCAAGCGCAGCGCAACGCCGGGCTGGATGCCTGGCTGGTCGGCATCACCGAGCTGGGGGACGCCGTGGTCGTCCTGCCGGTGGCGGGCGCCGCCCTGGCCTGGCTCGTCTGGCGGCGGCAACGGCGCGCCGCGCTGTATCTCCTGGCCGCCGTCGCCTTCGCCGAGCTCGCCGTGCCCTTCGTCAAGCTGGTTCTGCAAGTGCCCCGCCCCGTGGCCGTGTATACGGGCGTGAACGCCTATTCCTTCCCGAGCGGCCATGCCGCCCGCGCGGTGCTGGTCTATGGCTTCCTGGCTTTCCTCGGCGGCCGGGGCTGCCCGCAGGCGCTGCGCTTCGGCCTGGCCTTCGGCACGGCCGTCCTGGCCGGCCTGATCGCTTTTTCCCGCGTCTATCTCGGCGCCCACTGGCTGTCGGACATCCTTGGCGGCGCCTTGCTGGCAGCGGCCTGGCTGCTGCTCCTCACCATGCTCTACAGCCGCTGGCCCCCCGCGACCGTCACCCGCGGATTGCTGCCGGTGCTGCTGAGTGCTCTGATCCTGAGCGGCGGCTGGCACATTGCCCGCCAGCATGCCGCGGACCTGCAGCGCTACACCCCGCAGCAGTCCCCCTCTCACTCCGGCGGCACGGCGCCCGCCTCGCCAGCCGGCACGATGACCCGCAGCGCCGCCGGCCGGACGCGATAGTGCAACGGACTTCTCATGGGCACCACCTCGCCGTCCAGGGAGACGGACAGGATCCGGCGCGGCGTTTCGATCCAACCTTCCTGCAGGCACAGCAGGTCCAGGCCGGGGCTGTCCGCGGCACGCCGGAACAGCGCCTTGAGGACAAGCCGCAGCAGCCCCCAGCGCCCGACCGGATGCATGACGTAGAGGCTTAGCTGGCCGGCATCCAGGCAGGTGCCGGCGCGCTGGTCGAACTGGGCGGCCTGCAGGCGGTTGTTGCCGACGAAGACCAGCGGCGTGCGGTAGGCGGTCACCGTGGCGCCCACGCCGAGGCGGATGCTGAAGAGCGGGTGGGGCTGCAGCACCGTACGGATGCCGGAGACCACGGCCACCCAGCGGCGGCGGCCCAGGCGGGCCTTGTAGCGCTCCGCCTCGGTCAGAATGCGCGAGTGCAGGCCCAGGCTGGAAGTGTTGACAAAGAGTCGGCCGTTGAGCTCGCCCAGGTTGACGCTGATCACCCGTCCGTGCACCAGGGTGTGGACGGCATCCTCCAAGTCCAGCGGGATGCCGAGGTTGCGCGCAAAGTAGTTGAAGGTGCCCAGGGGCAGCACGCCGAGAGGCACGCTGGTCCCGGCCAGGACGGCGGCCACGCTGCTGACGGTGCCGTCGCCGCCGCCGGCCACCACCACCCCCGTCCCGGCGGCCACGGCGCGGCGCGCCCAGCCGGCTGCCTCCGCGCCGCGCTCGATCAGATGGATCTCCGCCGCCACGCCGTGATCCCGGAACAGCGCGGCCAACCGCCGCCCGATCGCCGCCTTGTCCCGGGCACCGGCAGCGGCATTCAGGATCACCGTGATCGGAGCCGGCGCGGCCTCGGGACCGCGGCCCGGCATGACGCGGGTTTCAGGGTTCGCCATCTGCCGCTCTGCGCCTCCATTGACGAACGCGGGCCACACGATCGCCATCCGCTCAGCGGGCTGGCGTCGCTCAACTGCTTAGACGGCGCAACTCACCCGATTGCGCCCGTTCGTCTTGGAATGATAAAGCGCCGTATCGGCTTCGTGGATGAGCCGTTCGTAACCGCTCAGCTCCGGCCGCAGCTCGCTGATGCCGATGCTGACGGTCACCGGAATGGGCGGGAGCTGATCCAGGAGCACCGGCTCCCGGGCCACGGCCAGGCGCAGGCGCTCGCCCAGCACCCGCGCGCCGGACAGGTCGGTTTCCGGCAGCACGACGGCGAATTCCTCGCCGCCGTAGCGGCCCAGCGTATCGGTGCTGCGCAGACAGTCTCCGACCCGCTGCGCCACCGTGCGCAGCACCTCGTCGCCGGCCGGGTGGCCGTGGGCGTCGTTGATGTGCTTGAAGTGGTCCACGTCCAGCAGCAGGAAGGCCAGCGCCCCGCCGTAGCGGCGCGCGCGGTCGAACTCCCGGATCAGGGCCTGTTCCAGATGGCGACGATTGAAGATGCCGGTCAGGCCGTCGCGGCTGCCCGCCTCCTTGAGCATCTGCTGGTAGATGCTGGTGTCGGTCACGTCGAAGAGGGTCACGCAGACGAACTGCACCTCGCCCTGCTCGTCCTTGACCGGCATGAAGGTGCAGTTCTGCTGCATGTAGTCCACCCCGCCCGTCACCGGCCGGTTGTGGCGGAACGGAAAGAGATAGGGACGCTGCTCCCAGGCGGTGAAGGAAAAGTTCTTCAGGATGAACACGTTCTGGATCTTGCGCTGCAGCCAGGGGCGCGGCAGCTCGGGAAAGCAGTCGAACAGGTTGCGGCCGAGCACCTCCTCGGCGCGCCAGCCGCTGTTGACTTCCATGAAGCGGTTCCAGAGCACCAGCCGGTGCTCCCGGTCCACCACGAAGATCCCCACGTTCACGCGGTCGACGATGAAGCTCAGCAGCCGGGGGTCCATGGCAGGCGCGAGCATCTATACGGCTTCCAGCAGCTTGTCCAGATCCTGGCGCAGGGAATCGATGGCCTCCTCGGTCATGAGGATCAGCAGATGGCTTTTGAATGCGCTGTTCTCCAGGCCGAAGTTGACCTCCACCAGCAGCGCATCGGTCCAGGACAGGTTTTCGGTGGCCAGCATGCGGCTCACCCGCACCCGCTCGGCCATGAGTGACGGCGCCGAGAAGCTCAGGTCGGCGCCGAGTTGGTCGCCGATGCAGCACATGCAGGCGCCCACCAGGACGTTGCTCACCTCCAACAGCAGCTCCTGTTCGCTGTTGGCGTCCAGCTGCTCGTCGTAGCCCATGAGCACGGCCAGATCGCGACGGCCCGCCTGGCCGAAGATCACCACCGCCTCGCCGCGCAGGTGATTGTAGAAGGCTTGGCGCGCCGCCGAGACCACGGTGTCGCTGCCGACCATTTCCAGGACGGCGTCCAGCACCTCGGTGGCCGTCACCAGCCGGATGCGCGGCACCGAGAGACAGACAAAGACGTCCAGAATGCGGGCCAGCGAGTTGCCCGCCTGTCCCATGGCCACGTTGGCGACCTCCTGCAGGGCATCGGTCTGCGCTTCGGTGAGGGGCATGATCATAGCAATCCGTACTCCTGCAGAATGCGCGTCAGCTCCTCGGTCTTGACCGGCTTCTGGACGAAGGCCACGGCGCCCAGGGACAGGACCCGCTCCCGCGCCTTCGGCTGGATGTCCGCGGAAATGACGATGACGAAGCAGTTCAGGCCCTCCCGCTTCAGGGTTTCCAGCACCTGATAGCCGTCCATGACCGGCATGGTGAGGTCGAGCAACATCACCTCGGCCTTGCCGGCACGGTAGGCCGCCAGCGCCTCCATGCCGTTGCTGGCCTGCGAAATCTCCACATCCCAGCCGGCGGGCAGCGCCTTGATCACCATTTTCCGCGAGATCGTGGAATCGTCGACTACGAGTACGGGTGTTGCCATCTGCAATTTCACTCCAAGCGAGCCAATCACCTGCCGCCCGATCGCCGGGATTTTCGTGACGGCAGAGGCCCGTCCATCTGTTCCGCGACGTCCGGCACTGCCGGACCGCTTGCCCAGCACCGCGCCGAAACGGGTTTCCGGTACTACATGCACTTTAAATAAGGCTCTGTTGAATTTCAAGTGGGTTGCCGGGCATGAGGGTTGATCACTGCGAAGTCGAGCTTGCCGGCGATCAGGAAGATGACGGTTCTGATAGTGGTGAAGCGGGTGAAGCCGCGAGCGCGGCGCTTGGCGGACTGAAACAGGCCGTTGAGCGCTTCGAGGAAGCCGTTGGTCTGGCGGG